>CAZMAE010000167.1:0-32419 GCA_964564205.1 uncultured Odoribacter sp.
ATTATAGAAATCCCGGTAAGTTCGCTTTCCTTCCTGAACAAAATTCAAAGAGAGACGGTTTTTAAATTTGGAACAACTGTTGGAGAGCAATTCCGGTAAAGTCAATTTATTTAAAAGCATGATATCTCTTGTTGCAATTTCGCAGCAAAGATACGGAATTTCCGGAAATATGGCGATAAGAGAAGTTAAATAGGGCGGAAAAGCTTTAAACTTCGAAGGGAGGTTTAGGACAAATTTTGGACTTTGTCCAAAATTTGTCCTGGATATTATTTTACGGGAACGTTTTTAAGCGTCGCTTTCAGAAATTCCCAGAATTTTTTCACAGATGCGATATTCACTCTTTCATCAGGAGAGTGAGGGGAACAAATGGTGGGTCCGAAAGAGATCATATCCCAGTTGGGGTATTTGGATCCGAGGATACCGCATTCCAGTCCGGCATGAATGGCCATGATGGCCGGTTTTTTGCCGTACATTTGTTCATAAATTTCCTGCATTTCTTTGAGAATGGCTGAATCGGGATTGGGTTTCCAGCCCGGATAAGCACCGTCGAAGGTTATTTTATCTGCGGAAGCCAGTTCGAATACTGCCTGAATGGTTTGGGCGAGGGCTTCTTTGGCTGTTTCGACAGAAGACCGCAATAAGGTTTTAATCACTATTTTCCCTTCTCCGGACTGGACGATGGCCAGGTTATTGGATGTTTCAACTGTATCCGGCATGGAGTCGATCATCCGGACTGCGCCATTGGGGCAGGCCAATATGGAGTTGGTGAGTCTGACTTGTGTGCAGGAGTCTATCAATGATGAGGGCAGTTCCGTTGCTTCTGCCACTACCTGCAAGTTGGGTTCTTTGGCGCTGAGCTCGGCTTTGTAGATTGCCTCGGTCTCTTTGATGGCTGCCTGCAAGGATGCGACATTTTCAGCCGGTAGTACGCATATTGCAAAAGATTCCCGGGGAATGGCGTTTCTGAGTGTGCCTCCGCTGACGCTGGCCAGGCGTAATTTCAGGCTTTCGGCGTAGGTTTTCAGGAAGCGGAACAGTAATTTGTTGGAGTTTCCCCGGCCCAGGTTGATGTCCATTCCCGAGTGGCCGCCTTTCAATCCTTTGACTGCCAATCGGAAGGCTTTTACTCCTGCAGGAACTGCTTCTGCGGTATAATTGAATTCAATGCTGGAATCGATGCCTCCGGCACAACCTACATAAAGCTCTCCTTCGGTTTCTGAATCCAGGTTTAACAAAATATCTCCCTGTAGCAATCCCGGCTTGAGTCCGTTGGCTCCGTCCATGCCTGTTTCTTCGGTTGCGGTGATCAGCACTTCGATGGGACCATGGGGAATATCGGTAGCCGTGAGGACGGCCATGGCGACGGAAACACCGATACCGTTATCGGCTCCCAGCGTCGTCCCTTGGGCACGTACCCATTCTCCGTCCGCATAGGCTTGAATGGGATCGGTTTCGAAGTTATGCGGTGTGTCTTCGTTTTTTTGAGGAACCATGTCCAAGTGTCCCTGCAGGATGATCCCTTTGCGGTTCTCCATTCCCGGGGTGGCCGGTTTCCGCATGATGATGTTGCCGTTTTCATCCATACGGGCTTCTATATTATTTTCTTTTGCCCAGTTGAGCATAAATTCCCGGGCTTTCCCCTCGTGGTGTGAAGGTCTCGGCACTTGTGTCAGTTTGTAGAAATTTTGCCAGACGGCATTCGGTTGTAAGTCTTTGATGGTATTCATATTTTTTTATTTTAGGTTGTTTTGAATAGTTTTATTTCTGCATATGTTCTTTTAAATATTTCACAAAACGGTTATACAGCTGTAAGGTGGTGTTTCCTCCGTAAATGCTGTGGTTGCGATTGGTATAGATGGCCATGTCGAATTGTTTGTTCGCCTGTACCAACCGTTCGGAAAATTCGTAAGTATTCTGAATATGGACATTATCGTCGGCAGTCCCGTGGCAAAGCAACAGGTTGCCTTTCAGCTTGCCGGCGAAATGCATGGGGGAGTTTTCATCGTATCCTTTTTCATTTTCCTGAGGTGTACGCATATACCGCTCGGTATATATGGAGTCGTAATAGCGCCAGTTGGTTACGGGGGCTATGGCGATGGCTGTCGAGAAAACATCGCTGCCTTTGGTTATGCATATAGAGGACATAAATCCTCCGAAGCTCCATCCCCAGATTCCGATATTCCGGGCATCCACCTGAGGTTGTTGCGCCAGCCATTTGGCTGCGGCAATCATATCGTCGCTTTCGAGTTTTCCCAGCTGCATGTAGGTGCATTTGCGGAATTCCTCTCCTCTTGCGGCAGTTCCCCGGGGATCGACGCAGGCAACGATGAAGCCTTCCTGTGCCAGGTAGTCGAGCCAGTTCAAGCTCCAGCTGTTTTTGACCTGCTGGGAATTCGGACCGCTGTATTGGGTGATCAGCAGCGGATAGTTTTTACCTTCCTGCATATCGGCGGGTTTCATGATCCATGCGTTTAGCATTGTTTTTCCGTCTGCCGCGGGTATTTGGATAAATTCGCGTTTAGCGATCCGGTAATCTTTCAGTTTTTCAGTTACCTGTTTGTTGTCCGCCAGCACCCTTACCGGTTTTCCTTTGGCATTGTACAGGGTGGTGACAGGCGGCAGTTCGCTGTTGGAGACTACATTTATATAATAGTTGTAAGTGGCGCTGAAGTCTGCCTCATTCCATCCTTTGCCAGGGGTAAGTTTCTTTTTTTGTCCTTTCTCGTTTATGCTGTATACATATTTTTCGAGGGGGGATTCTTCGTATGAAGAGTAGTAGTAGAGTTTACGGACCGGATCGAAGCCATAGAAATCGATGATGTCGAAATCTCCTTTCGTGATAGCCTTGCGTTCTTTTCCGCTCATATCATAGAGATAGAGGTGCATAAATCCGCTTTTCTCGCTTGTGATGACAAATTGGGTGCCGTTGTCCAGGAAGACGAGGTTGTCGAAATTGCTTTCAGCGATGTAGTATTTGTTTTCTTCCCGGTAGAGGGGCGTCGTTGTACCTACTTTGGCATTTGCCAGCAGCACTTCCATTTTATTCTGATGACGGTTCAACCGGATGATGGCTAGTTTTTTCGGGTCTTTGGTCCAGCGGATGCGGGGGATATAGATATCTTCTTCCTCTCCGGTATTCATGTCTAATGTGGTCCGGTCGGCCAGGTCGTATACATGAACCGAAACTTTGGAATTTTTTTCTCCGGCTTTAGGGTATTTATAGATATAATCGGAAGGATAGAGCGCATTGGACTTTAATGCGGGATCTTGTCCCTGAAACATGTTCATCCGGAATTCCGGTACCGCCGATTCGTCGAATTTGATATAGGCAAGGGCCGAGCCGTCCGGTGCCCATTCGAATGCCCGGTTAAAGGCGAATTCTTCTTCGTATACCCAGTCGGGAGCGCCATTTATGATTTGATTGTATTTGCCGTCGTGCGTGATTTGCCGTTCCGAACCGAACCGCAGGTCGTGGATAAAGAGATTGTTGTCGCGCACGAAGGCTACGTGGAGACCGGAGGGTGAAAAGGTGGCCAATTGCTGACTGCCGCCCTCGGATAAGGGTTTGATCTCTTTGTTTTTGAAGTCATATAAGTAATAATCGGCCGTAAAGGAACGACGGTAGATGGGTTTGGGGTTGGTGCATATCAGGATGCGGCTTTCATCGGCATTGAAATCGTATTCCCTGATATTTTTTACCGGACAATTTTCGATCTTGCCGAGATCCAGTAAGGTTTCGACCGGCAATCCGGTTTTGTAACTGTATTTGACAATGCGGTTACCGTCTTCTATTACGGTATAGTGTTCGCCGTCGTTCATGGAGCGAAGACCGTAAACGCCTTGGGTATAAAAAGTGCCGTTGACAAAGAAATCGTTCAGGCTGAGTTGTTTGTGTTGTGCTGCTACCTGGCTGCAGATAAGAATGAACAAGAGCAGTATTCCGGAAAATTTTCTCATATTTTAATTTGTTTATAGTTTTTGTTTCCGTCTTCAAAGGTTTGAAAAAATTCTTTGTTTTGCAAATATCTTCAATCTTTAATCTTTTGCTTCCGAATTTCAGTTATATCTTTTAGTTTTTGGTTTTAGTTTTTACCTTTGCACACTAAAATACGAAGAACAGAGGATAATGCAATATACTCTTTTAGCGAAGGATAAGAATAGTAAGGCCCGGTGCGGGGTTTTGACGACTGCCCACGGGGAGATCCGTACTCCGATATTTATGCCCGTCGGGACTGTCGGTTCGGTGAAGGCTGTGCACATGCGCGAACTGAAGGAAGATATCGGAGCGGAGATCATTCTGGGGAACACTTACCACCTGTATTTGCGTCCGGGTACGGAGATATTGCAGCAAGCCGGCGGATTGCACCGTTTTAACGGCTGGGACCGGCCTATTCTGACCGATAGCGGGGGGTTTCAGGTGTTTTCCCTGACGGGTACGGGGAGAAAAATTACCGAAGAAGGGGTTACCTTCCGTTCTCATATCGACGGATCCAGGCATCTGTTTACCCCGGAAAGCGTGATGGATGTTCAGCGCCGGATCGGGGCAGATATTGTGATGGCATTTGACGAATGCCCTCCCGGAACGAGTGACTACCGGTATGCGCAGCGTTCGCTTGAACTGACTCAGCGCTGGCTGGAACGTTGTGTAGCCCGTTTCGATGCCACGGAGCCTTTGTATGGTTACGAACAAAATTTATTTCCGATCGTACAGGGGTGTGTTTACCGGGATTTGCGCGAAAAATCGGCAGAGCATGCAGCAGCGTTGGACAGAGCCGGTTATGCTATAGGCGGATTGGCTGTCGGCGAGCCTGTGGAAGAGATGTATGCCATGATTGAGGTGGTTAACCGTATTTTACCGGAAGACAAACCCCGCTACCTGATGGGGGTGGGGACTCCTGAGAACATATTGGAAGCGATTGAACGCGGGGTGGACATGTTTGACTGTGTTATGCCTACCCGGAATGGAAGGAATGGTATGATATTCACCACCGAGGGTACCATTAACATTAAGAATCAAAAGTGGGACCGGGATTTTTCCTCCATAGACCCTGCAGCGCTGGCTTATGTGGATACCGATTATTCCAAGGCCTATTTGAGGCATTTGATCAAATCGGATGAAATATTAGGATTGCAGATTTGTTCGGTTCACAATCTGGCTTTTTATTTGTGGTTGGTCAGGGAAGCCCGGAAGCATATCGCAGAGGGCGATTTCATGCCATGGAAGACGGGAATATTGAAAAAGATAACCAGGAGACTTTAGAAGATAGATTAAACAGTTATTGATTAGAACGGGGTTGGTAAGGCAGCGCTTTGAACATATGAGGCTATGAAAAAGTTGGATTTGTATATTATTCGTAAATTCCTGGGAACTTTCTTCTTTTCTCTGGTGCTGATTTTGTGTATTGTCGTCGTTTTCGACTTATCGGAAAAGCTGGAAAAGTTTATCGAGCACGAGGCTCCGGTAAAGTCGATAATTTTCGATTACTATAAAAATTTCATTCCTTATTTTGCGAATGTCTTTTCTTCGTTGTTTACGTTTATTTCGGTGATCTTTTTTACTTCGAAGATGGCATACGACAGTGAGATTATCGCCATTTTAAGTACGGGGATCAGTTTCCGCCGTTTTCTTTTTCCCTATTTGTTGTCTGCAACGGTTATCGCTGTCCTTTCTTTTTTATTGGGAGCCTTTATTATTCCTAACGCCAATCAGAAGCGGATAGAGTTTGAGAAAGCATATATGGGAAAGAGATATGCTAACAAAGAACAGCATATCCACCGTCAGATAGCTCCCGGCACTTATATTTACATGTCTTCTTATTCTGTAGTCTCCAACGTGGGGTATGATTTTTCTATCGAGAATTTTAAGGGAGATACTCTGGTTAGTAAATTGACTTCATCGCGGATCAGCTGGGACAAGGATAGCAGTTGCTGGGTGATTCACAACTGGAAATTGCGGGAGATCGACGGGGATAAGGAACGGTATACTACCGGCAGCCGCATAGACACCGTAATGGCTTTTCAGCCTGCCGAGTTTTCTGAAAATCCGAAAAAGATCAAAGAGCAGCTTACTTTTCCTGAATTGGAGGAATATATCGACCGGATGAGGTTGCGGGGCAGTTCTAATGTTATCGAATTTCAGATTGAGAAGTATAAAATGATAGCCAATGCCTTTGCTACTTTTATTTTGACTTTCATCGGGGTGAGCATATCTTCGCGAAAGATACGGGGAGGGATGGGGTTGCATTTAGGCATAGGGCTGGTTATCAGTTTTTCTTATATCCTGTTTATGCAATTTTCTACCGTTTTTGCAACAAATGGCAATATGAATCCGTTATTAGCGGTGTGGTTGCCCAATATTTTATTTGCGGTGATAGGAGTGTTTGTATATAGGACGGCGCCGAAATAACAGACGATAATTATTTAATGGTTGGATTATTCTTCAGGGAGGATCGGATAGGATTGAAGGATTCTGCAAACCAAGGAATCAATGAATAACAATTTATTTAGGATGGAAAAAGAGTATAACAGGAATCAACGTTCCTATCGTACACACAGGAATGATAGTCGGGAGGATTATCGGAATAATAATGAAAGGCAGGAAAGGTCCGGGTACGGTCGGCCAAGGGTAAGGCGTGAATATACGGGCAGCCGGGATGGAGATGGCCGTCCGGAGCGGAATAGCGGGCAGAATATTTCGTACCGGGATCGGAGGAAAATGGGTTTTGACCGGGAGAATAACCGGGAGCGGCCGGCTTATGCGGTTCGCAGGGAGGAGGACCGTCCGTTCCGAAAGGAGACGGGCAGAAAGGAGCAGCAGGGAAATGCAGAGAGGAAACCCGGTTTTTTTCGCAAGCCGGAAAACTTTAACCCGGAAGACAACTACAGAAAAAGAGGGGAATATAAAGAACGCGGCCGGAAAAAAGAATATGGCCGGGAAAAGGAATATAGCCGGGAAAGGCCTTCGCTTTCGGAAACCGGGAAAGAGGAGCTCCGGAAAAAGCATTACAGCAAGAAGAAAATTCTGGCTCATCGTTTAAAAAGTGAGGATGCGAATACTGAAATACGGTTGAACCGCTATATTTCTATGGGCGGGATATGTTCGCGCAGGGATGCCGATCAGTTGATTGTCGAAGGCCGGGTGAAAGTCAACGGAGAAGTGGTGCAGACCGTGGGACAGAAGGTGAAGCGTACGGATAGGGTTGAGGTGGATGATGCACAGATTACCCCAGAGAAAAAGATTTACCTGGTATTGAATAAGCCGAAGGATTATGTAACGACAGTAGAAGATCCTCTGGAGCGCAAAACAGTCATGTCGTTGATCGAGGGGGCCTGCAAGGAACGGGTTTATCCTATCGGCAGACTGGACAGACTGACCACCGGCGTCTTGTTGTTCACCAATGACGGGGATCTGGCGAAGAAATTGACACATCCGAAGTACGATCACAAGAAAATATATCATGTCTTTTTGGATAAACCGCTGGAAGAAAATGATTTTGAGGCTATTGTGGCAGGTGTGGAGCTGGAGGACGGTTTTATCAAGGCGGATGAGATGAGTTATACTTCGCCGGATCGTATGGAAGTGGGAATTGAAATTCATTCCGGAAGGAACCGGATTGTGAGAAGGATATTCGAGCATTTGGGCTATCAGATCGTAAAGTTGGACCGGGTTTATTTTGCCGGAATAACTAAAAAGAATCTTCCCAGAGGAAGATGGCGTTTCCTGACTCCCAGAGAAGTAAATATACTGAAAACATATTAATGTCCGGGAAGGTCCGGGAGCCCGGACCTTGTGAAACAGATAAGTCATTATTCCGGTGGGGCCTCTTTCAGAGGGCGCTACCGGAATTTTTTTTCCCATAACCGGGGCGCTGTTCGTTTTAATCCTTGCTAATCGGATTCCCGGAAACAGAGTTATACTGTAATTTGCTATTAAAAAGGCAAATCAATCGTAGAAGTGTATTTTTGCACATTTGATCGATTGTCTTGATAAACGATTTCTCTACAAATAGACTTACTTGTACAACTTTATTTTACCCTTAATAGTGCAATATAAATATGTGCATATTGGCATTAAAAATAAAATTACCAAGCTGGCAGAGGTGGATACGTTATAGTTTCCATGAATATTATGAATGGATTTGATACCCAAATTTCCCAAAAATCCGGTTACATACATTGGGCGGCTTCTCAATGAGATGAAAGAAAAGATAAAACAATCCGTTATATTCATTCATTGTGGTTGCTGAATGACAGGGAATAAACAGGATATGAATGACAATTATTGCTAGAACAGTTCGCCGGGATTCCACTGCAAAAACTCCCCGACGGGAATTCCGCCCGAACAGACTATAAACGAGTGCTTCGGATTAAACCGTCTGACGAACTCCGGCAGGCCCGCGTTGGTTGTCCGGCGTCCGCTCTTAACCTCGATGGCGATGTGCGCTCTTCTATACATAACTCACTCATTTATTTGCTTTAAAGATATGGAAAATGTTCAAATCTCAAAGACATTTTGCTCAAATCTCCATCCGAATTTACTCAAATCTCACTCCGGTTTTACTCAAAAGCCGGGGCAGTTGCACGATGATGGCCAACGGCTATTGCACTATTCCATTATTAAGCTTTTCGCCAAGAGTTGGGCTACTTTTAAACTATATCTTGATTAATAACCCATTTTCCAGAGTTTCCACCTTCTCGCATTAAAACACCATTCTCCCTCAATTGGTCTATTGCTTTTCTAACTTGTCGTTCACTCACATTTAATTGTTTTGAAAGAGCGGCTCTTGAAACAGATGGATTTTCTCTTATTATTTTTAGTAATCTTTCCTCATTCGTTGGAACGCTTTGGAACGCTTTTGGATCATCGTTGGAACACCTTGGATCACCTTCTTCATTTACACGCCAAATGACAACTCTAAAATCTTCTTCTTGATAAAATTCCGGAGTTTTCAGTCCATACTCGCAACATTTGTTTATGATATCTTCTGTTCCTGTACCCACTTTCTCGATATAGCCATTCCAATACATCGGGTCGGCAAGTAGCGGGTTAGCAGGTAAAGACTTATGAGGACCATGCAACTTTTGCACAGTCAATCCATATGGTAATGTACCAGGATTCCAGACCTCCAATCTGTCACGAAACAACATGATCTGAACGCTGGCATTACTTGTATAATCCCTATGGCATACAGCATTCACTATGGCTTCTTTAACAGCATCAATCGGCAATTCGGGATGTGTCGGTATATCCGCCTTCTCTCCTTCGGCACGTGTTCCAACCCAATTGTTGATACGGCTCATCACAAAACTCGTGGCTTGGTCAACAAGTTCAAACACATCACCCCTGTATATCTGATATGCAGGCATCGGCTTTTCCACGATATTCCCATAGAACTGCACACATTTAACCTCAGATGTGATGAAGTATTTTTGTGGTTTCTTTCCAAACAGCAGTACTGCCGCATTTGCCAATCTTCCTTTGTCATCGATTAAATCAAGATGTGTAAGCAATGATACTGGCGATGTTTCAACAGGAAGGGGGAAATTACGCTTTGTACGTGCCATGTGGATAAAATTTTTCATCTTATCCTCATCCAAATCTTTCAATGTCGCTCCATTGTCATTAGACGCATCAAACGGTCGCCAACGGATATATTCCTTTTCCTCCAAATAGCGGATTAGTGAAGCATATACAGAAGTTCGCAATCCGTCAATATCCACAAATGTTTTACGCACAATGTCCCGCTCTACCTTTCGTATTAAAGCTGTCTCTTTGGGATGTCTATTCTCCTCCCCAATGCTCTTGATATAAATTAAACGACTTTTATGAAGAGATGCGGCTAAATCATATTCTCGTTCTGTAGGAGAAACACCCTCATCATCTTCATATCCATAAAGATTGCCATATAATCCTAAATAAATATCACAACGCTCCACTTCTTTTAAATAGATGTGACTTGTAGGGTAATCATTAGCCGGAACTTCTTCAAATATAAATGGCTCAAAGAATTTACCCAACAGGACATCTGTTCGAATGTAATGGCAGAGCATTGCTCGCTCTTCGGCAAATTCACTCTGAACACTGCTTATGAATATTTTTATGCGTTTCATCTTCTTTGTTTATATATCGCGTAAGCATTCATCATGAAGCATAAATCTACTTCTAATTCCATGCAACCAATAATGGAGCATTTTGTATTGTCCCCCAGATTTTCGCTACTAAAGTTTTATCAACCAACTCAGTCATATTTGTTTTACAAGTAGGAAAATACTTCAATTCGATTTCTGCAAATTCTTTATTGATTCGAACAACTTTAGAAACGGTAGATAAAGAACAAATGTATTTTACATATTAATATACATGACAGGATTTTGTCTTTTCCCCTGCATATGAGAAATATCCATAAGAATATATGGAGAATCTTCTATTGGCCTTCCCTCAAATTCCCATCGCCCGATATACTCTTCTGATAGAAACCAACGAGTAGGCTTAAAGACTCCGACTATATATCCTTGAGAAATAGCAAAGACAAGTTCGGCATTTTGGGCACGATTACCGTTAAGTCTCCAATATTTCCTCGCACAATCATAAAGTGTAGGTCTTTCGCATCGAAGATATGTTCTGCTTACATTTAAGCAGAGAATCTTTTCATTCATTCTGTTTTCAAAAAGACCGTAATCGCGAAAGGGTTCTTCCATTATCGTTTATTATTAAATAGATTCTAGGCAAAGATAGGAAAAATGTTCAATTCTCCTGCCGGTTTTACTCAAAAGCCGGGGCCACTGCATTCCGGCTGCAGGCAAACGCATTTTCACACACCAGGTCCTGACTGCGGGAAGAACTTGGTTTCGGGAGGACGGGTATCCCGGGAAAGTCAACCTGAGGCCGTGAGGGACAGTTCTTCCGCTCCTGTCGGGCAATACTTCTGTAACTCCCCTTTTTCACCCTCCTTTTATCGCCCATTCCAATGGGAGTTGTAACGGAGGTGTATCGGCGTTGAATCGGCGTTAATCCGGGAGAACACCGGAAAAAGAGCCGGCAAAGACCTTGGAAAATGCCGGCAGATCAATCCGCGTCAAGAGCACGTTGCCGCGTCGTCAAGTGCGCATCGCCGCGTCGTCAAGTGCGCGTTGCCGCGTCGTCAAGTGCGCATCGCTGCGTCGTCAAGTGCGCATCGCTGCGCCGTCAAGTGCGCATCGCAACGCCGTCAAGTGCGCATCGCTGCGTCGTCAAGTGCGCGTCGCTGCGTCATCAAGTGCGCATCGCAACGCCGTCAAGTGCGCATCGCCGCGTCGTCAAGTGCGCGTCGCCGCGTCATCAAGAGCACGTTGCCGAGTCGTCAAGAACGCATCGCTGCGTCATCACGAGTGCGTCGCCGCGCCGTACTTGAATAATCGACACCGCGGTGAACAACTCCTTTTGTAAACGAAAGAGCCGCGGGGAATGGATAAAGCTTTTGTTGGGGCGGGATGTTATTTCAGTAATTTTTTTTAACTTCGCCCTCCGCTCGGCATGCTGGACAGGGTGCTGTGGGGAAATGAACTCAGGAATATAATATTATGGGAAATAAGGAAATAGACTTACTGGAAGTCCTTGCCAAGCTGTGGAGCCGGTGGAGAGTCATTTTGACGTTTGTGTTGTTTTTCGCAATAGCAGGGGGTGCCGTCGCTTTTCTTTTGCCTCGTAGGTATACCGCACGGTGTACGTTGGGGTTGGAGGCGGAGGAGCGTACGACGCGGATCAGCATCGGGGGGGCCTCTGTTTTTGAAAACATAAACGTGGCGGATTTGCGTCGTGCGGGAATGGTCTCTCCGGCCATGTATCGCGATATCTTTTACAGTGTCCCTTTTCAAAGAGAGTTGATGTATTCTCCGTTGTATACGGACGAAGGGGGAGAACCCGTCACTTTTTACAGTTACCTGATCCGTGAGGAGCCCTCCCATTATCGTCCGGAGGCGGGCAATCCGGCGGAGGTCGGGCAATTGACGGCCGGGGAAGCGGAGTGTTTGCGGTATTTAAGGCATGCTGTTTCGATTGAAATGAACCCCAAGGACGGAATCCTTAAAATAGAGGCAGAGATGCCGGAAGCCCGGATGGCGGCCCGGCTGGCGCATAAAGTGCAGGACATGCTGCCGCGGTATATTGCCGGAGTCAGGAGGGCCAAAACCCAGGCGGCTTTGGATTTCATCGAGGAGCGCTGTCGGGAAATCAAGGCAGAGCTTGAACAGAAACAAAAAACGTTGATCGGGTTCCGCGAAAAGCGGAAAGACCGGACTTCCATACAGTCGCAAACGGAAGAGAGCATGCTGAGCAATGATTGCGAACTCTTTTTCAGCCTTTATTCGGATGTATTCCGCGAACGGGAGAAAGCCAGAATACAAATGAAGGAAGACAGGCCGGAGCTGACTGTGATTGAACCGGTTGCGGAGCCTGCCGCTCCCTCTGCACCGAATCGTTGGCTGATCATTCTGGCTGCCGTGTTGTTGGGGTTGCTGAGCGGTTGCGGCTGGATCTTAGTGAGTCCCTCGTTCAGGAATTTCCGGGAGGTTAAAAAGACGGAGTAGAGAGTATGGGAATTGAAAAGCTGTTGTATAGCAATAATTCGCGTACGGCATTGATAAAGAAAAACATAGCCGGTTCTTTTATCATCAAGGGGGTGAGCGTGCTGGTTTCTGTCCTGCTGGTGCCTCTCACCATCCATTATGTGGATCAGGAGCGGTACGGTTTGTGGCTGACCATCGCTTCCATCGTAGGGTGGGTCAGTTTTTTCGATGTCGGGTTTGGAAACGGTTTGCGCAACAAACTGGCCGAAAGCAAGGCAAACAATGACTATCGCTTGTGTAAGGCCTATGTGAGCACGACTTACTTTTTTATGGCCTTGATCTCATTGGTGTTGTTGATCGCTTTCAATTTTTGCATCCCTTATATCGATTGGACCGCATTCTTGAATGTGTCTCCCCGCTTGGAGCATGAATTGAAGGTGATTGTCCATGTCGTCTTCTCCTTGTTTTGCATACAGTTTGTCCTGAAGATTGTTTCCACCATCATTACTGCTTACCAGGAACCGGCAAAGGCTGCTTTGATCGACATGCTGGGCCAGGTGTTTTCGTTGGTGTCGATCTTCTTTTTGGCCAGGTTTGCCGATTCGTCCTTATTTTATTTGTCGTTGTGCTATTCGTTGAGTCCTGTGTTGGTGCTGGCTGCTGCCTCCCTTTACTTATTCCGGGGGAAATTCAGGATGATCGCCCCTTCCTTCAGGTGTGTAGACTGCGGCATTGCCAGGGACATCCTTACCCTGGGGCTGAAATTTTTTGTCCTTCAGATCGCCATGGTGGTGATTTATCAGGTGACCAATGTGATCATATCGAATGTGGCAGGACCTGTTGCGGTGACGGAATACAATATAGCCTATAAGTATTTCTGTGTCAGTTTTCTGTTTTTTTCCATCATCATCACGCCTTTTTGGTCGGCCTTTACGGATGCTTACACGCAGCACGACTATGCCTGGATGGTCAGGATATATCGTAAACTGTTCCGGCTGACGTTGGCTGTGCTGGCGGGGATTGTCCTGATGCAGCTGGTCTCTCCTTTTGTTTACAGCCTGTGGGTGGGGGATACGGTAACTGTTTCCTGGGGGGTGTCTTTTTGGATTTCTGTTTTTATGATGCTTAATGTATGGAATAATCTGCATTCTTTTATCATCAATGGCATCGGTAAAGTGAAGGTGCAATTGTATGTCTATCTGATCGGTACTGCCGGAAGCATTCCGCTGGCGCTCTACCTGGGGAGATTGTGGGGGGTGCGGGGCATCGTGCTGGCTTCGGTTATTTTTAGTTTATTGCCTGCCGTGTTCCTGAAAATACAGGTTTCGAAAATCCTCGGCAGAAGGGCAAAAGGAATTTGGAACAAATGATGATACAGCCTGTCGGGCCGGAAGAACCGGGCTCCCGGCCTCGGGCGAAAAGAAAACGCTATGGAAAAAATAATGCCTTTGGTATCGGTTGTCACTGTTTCGTATAATGCGGTCAATTGTATAGAGCGGACAATGCTGAGCGTATTGGGACAAACCTATGCGAATGTGGAGTACATCGTGATCGATGGCGGAAGCAGTGACGGTACGGTCGGGATCATTCAGCAGTATGCTTCCCGGATCAGCTATTGGATAAGTGAAAAGGACGGGGGCATTTATGACGCTATGAACAAAGGAATCCGTCAGGCCCGGGGAGAGTGGATTGCCTTTGTGAATTGCGGCGATGAATATCGTAGTTCCACCGTATTGGAACAGGTCTTTCATGCTGCCGGGACCAATCAGGCAGGAGTGATTTATGGGAATATTCTGTTCAAATATGCTTGGGGAAATGTGGAAAAAAGACCGGGCGATTTAAGCGGGTTTGACCGGTGTTTCCCTATTTTCCATCCCTCTTCGCTGGTCCGTACTTCCCTGATGAAGAAGTATCTGTTCGACACCTCTTTCCGGATAGCTGCAGATTACCATTTCTTCTATCAGCTCTACCGGAAAAAAGAGTGCGAATTTTTGTATGTCCCGGTCTGTATGTCTGTTTTTGATGCGGAATCAGGGATCTCCTCCACCCAACAGAATTTGTTTTTTATAGAAAACGCCAGGGTTACGGGTATTTACAAGTCATTTTATTTCTATGTCTCGTTTGCCCGGTTCAGGTTCAGGAACGGCGTGGCGAAATGCGTGAAAAAGATGTTGCCGGAAGCGGCCGTCACCCGGATCAGAATGAAAAAAATGATGAAAAACTAGTATGAAATTTCAACACAGCTTCCGACTATCATGACGTTGAGAAACATAAATACCGAATCTGTTCTCCATTTTCTTGCCCTGGGAGGAGTCTTTACTTCCGGGCTTGGTTTTGAGTTGTTATCTGTTTCCGTTTCACAGGTGTGCATCCTGTTGTTGTTTGTTTCCCTCGTTGCCCTGAAAAAGATCTGTTTGCCCCGGGGATTGTTCCTTGCTCTGATCTATGCCTTATGGGTGACGGTTATCCATATCGGTAGAGTGGAAGGGATCAATGTCGTGACTTACATCAGGACCTGTGTTTATATCATTGCCTATTATTCTTATGTAAGTTATCTGGGAAGGGACAAATTGCCGGAGGTCTATGGAAAGTACATCACCGGTTGTTATGTTTTTTCCATTATAGCTATTGTTCAGGAGATCGGTTTTTTATTGCATATTCCTCTTTTGTACGATGTTTCCTGTATTGACGGGATGCCCCGGAATATTGTCACCACCATGGGTATGCTTCAGGTGTATTCACTGACTTTGGAGCCCGTTCTTTTTGCCGTTCTTATCCTGCCTTGCGTGAGTCAGATTGTACAGCAGCTTTTCGTCAGAGAGGAGGTTCTGGTACCCATTTCGCTGAGGCGGAAGATGGTGATATCGCTGGCTTTTCTGCTGACGTTTTCCTTTACTGCTTACGTTTGTCTGCTCTTTATCTTTTCGTATTATTATCTGAAGAAACTGAATTTTAGTTTCCGTTCGGTGTTTTATTCGCTATTGATCGCCGGGTTTGTCGTCTCCGTCTTTTTCGTGATTCCGGGAAATATGAAAAACAAATTCGAAAGCTTGTTTGCTGACCGGGAAGCCTTGACGACTTCGGTGGAAAATCTTTCCGCTTTCGCCATTATATCCAATTTTCTGGTTGCCAGGGATGCTGCGGATGATCATTGTCTGGGAACGGGTTTCTTTACGCATAAGAATAATTATGATGCTTATATCAACGACCATTTTACGATTACCGAGGATACCATTATTTTAAACCGTATGGACGGCGGGTCCATGTACATCAAAGTGCTGTCAGAATACGGCTATGCCGGCTTGTGCTTGTTTCTCCTCTTGTTTTGGATGAACCGGTCGAAAAAGATGAATAATGCCTATTCTTTGTTGAATGATTGTCTGTTTGTCACGATATTGGGGATATTTTTGAGAACGGCGGATTATGTCAGTCCTTCTATCACTTATATCATGGTCGTATTTTTCTTTACGGCCAATGACAGGTTGGCGGAATCGGAGGAAACCGTTCCCGTGAAGGTCGGTTTGCCGGCTTGAACGGGTTGTTCATATTAATCGCTTTTGAACCGGATTTATAGATGAGAAAAAAGATTTCATTGTTTATTCCAAGTTTCGATACCGGAGGTGTTGAAAGAGTGATGATTACCCTGGCCAATCATTTGGCGGGCTCGGGGTATGAAGTGTCTTTGGTGGTCACCCGTGATAAAGGCGGTTTGCGTTCTGAAGTAGATGAGGCCGTGTCTGTCGTTGATTTAGGAGATATCCAGCTGAGGAAGGCGTTGTGGCCTTTGGTGAGATATCTGAAAAGAAGCAGGCCGGACTATTTGTTCAGCGGTCCCGATTTTCCTAACATTATGGCCTTGCTGGCCAAATCTTTGTCTGGGGTTCACACCCGTGTCATCGTCACTCAGCACAATTTTTTTGATGCTGCCGTCCGGAAACTGGGGATGCACGGCAGAATGTTTCCTTTCCTGGCCAAATGTCTGTATCCGGGAGCTTATCGTGTGGTTGCCGTTTCGGAAGGGGTCAAAGGAATGCTCCGGGAATGGGGGATTGCCGAAGAGAAACTGAAAAGGATATATAATCCGGTGGATTTATCCCATATCCGGGCCTTGGCAAAGGAAGATCCTGACGTGGAGCTGCCTGAAAATTTCATCGTTTATCTGGGACGTCTGAATCTGATTAAGAACCTTGCTTTCTTATTGGATGCGATGGAACAGCTCCGCATGTCCCGCCCTGAGGTCAAACTTTTGATGCTGGGTGAAGGAGAGGAAATGGAGGCGCTGAAACAATATTGCCGGGAAAAGGGATTGGAGAGTCACGTCGTTTTTTTCGGTAACCTGCAAAATCCTTTTCCTGTTTTGAAGCGGGCGCGTTTGCTGGTTTTGCCCTCGTGGTCCGAGTCGTTCGGCAATGTTTTGGTAGAGGCGATGGCCTTAGGGGTGACCAGCGTCGCTACTCCGACCCCCGGCGCAAACGAGGTTTCGGAGAATGGAAAATCGGTTTATCTGGTGAATACGTTCACCGATCCGGCGGAGATGGCGGCAAAAATCGACTATGCCTGCCGGCATCCCCTCCGGAAGTATAGCCTGTATAGACGGGCCCTGGCCTTTGATGCAGGTAAAATCATGAAAGAGTATACTAATATAATATCTTAAGGAATGGAGATTATTCGTGTCGGGACAGCCAGGATTGTTTTTGATAATATCATATTTTCTCTTCAGAGGACGGGAGGCATATCGGTTGTCTGGTTTGAGTTGTTATCGCGTTTCCTCCGGGACCGGCCGCAGGAAGGTCGTTTCCTGGAATATGCCGGCGCCTGTTTGAATATTTTCCGGAAGCAGCTGGCCATCGACGAACGGCAGCTCGTCAGAAAGAGGAGTGCTCTGTTGTTTCTGAGGAGGTATTTTAATCCCGGATATCAATCCGGGGCGCCGTTTATATTCCATTCCTCTTATTATCGCACTTGCCGGAACAAAAAGGCGGTCAATGTGACAACCGTCCATGATTTTACTTATGAATACTATTGCTCGGGTTTGACTAAATTCGTACATTGCCGGCAAAAATACAGGGCGATCCGGCATTCCGATTATATTATCTGTATTTCCGAAAATACCCGGAAGGATTTGTTGAAATTTTGTCCCGGTATCGATGATAAAAAGATCAGGGTGATCTATAACGGGGTGTCCGGAGCGTATCGTGTTTTAAAGGACAAGGTGCCGGAGAACTGTAAATTGCCCTTCCCGGCGAACACCTATGTTTTGTTTGTCGGAGACCGGTCGGCATACAAAAACTTTGGATTGACGGTAGAAGCCGTTGCGGAGAGTTCTTTGAATTTGGTGATCGTGGGAAGTGAACTGACCCGTGCTGAACATGAAATGCTCGGAAAGCATTTAGATGCCTGCAGGTATCACAGCACTGGCCGCATATCCAACGAATTGCTGAATGTTTTATATAATAATGCTTATTGTCTGCTCTATCCCTCGGCTTACGAGGGATTTGGAATTCCTGTACTGGAAGCGCAGAGGGCCGGTTGTCCTGTCATTGCTTACAATGGTTCGTCTATACCGGAGATCATCGGAGAAACCCCCTTGCTCCTCTCTGAACTTTCGGTGTGTGCAATCGGCAAGGCTTTGCAGATTTTGCAGGATCCGGACAGCAGGGCGGAGATTGTACGGAACGGGTTGGAAAACGTAAAGCGTTTTGATTGGAAACACACGTATGAACAGACGATGAGCCTATACAAAGAAATCATGCCAATTTAAGCTATTTCGATGAAATTGACTTTGATAACAACTACTTATAATAGCGAAACAACATTACGCGACGCTTTTTCTTCGGTATTGGGACAATCCTTTGCCGATATGGAATATATTGTTGTGGATGGAGCTTCGACGGACGGCACTTTGGATATTATTAAGGAATATGCAGTCCAATTTGAGGGTAAAATGAAATGGCTCAGCGAACGGGATTGCGGGCTTTACGATGCGATGAACAAAGGGTTGCAAATGGCGACCGGAGATGTTGTCGGTTTTCTCAATTCCGATGATTATTTTACCTCCGGTGACATTTTGTCGAGAGTTGCGGAGGAATTCAGGAAGGACCAATCCCTGGATGCTGTCTATGGAGATGTTCATTACGTAAAACCCGGTGATCCTGCAAGATGTGTCCGTTATTATTCCTCGGAGGATTTTACGCGCAGCCGCATGAGGCGGGGGTTTATGCCTGCCCATCCCTCTTTTTATGCGAAGCGCGGCTGTTATGAGCGGTTCGGATGTTTTGAAACAGACTATAAGATTTGTGCCGATTTCGAGTTGCTGCTTCGGTTTATTTATGTCCATCGGATTCGGACAAAGTATATTCCTTTGGATATGGTTACGATGCGGATGGGAGGAGTCAGCACAAGAGGGCTGAAAAGCCATATATGTATTATGAAAGAGCATTTGCGGGCATGCAGGAAAAATAAAGTGCCGACTCATTTTTTATTGTTGTTGACCCGGTATTTTAGCAAGTTAAAAGAGTTCAGAAGATAGATGAGTAAAGAGAACAAGTATAAAGACAGGAGTTGAAAATATGCGTATATTGCTTTCACTGCCACCTAATCTGGTGGATGATTTTTATGAATTGGAACAGGCCGGGAGGGAGGAATATTTTTGTACTTCGGATCCTTCCGGCATGAGAATAGGTTCCGGAGGAGGTACGGCCTGGTTGTTGGAGAGTTGTTGGAAGGAAGAGGACAAGCAGGGAAAATTCGGGGAATGGTTGCAGCGGGAGAAACGGATTTTGCTGCATGCGGGAGGGCAGAGCCGCCGGCTGCCGGGATATGCCCCTTCGGGCAAAATCCTGACCCCGATACCGGTTTTCCGCTGGGAGCGCGGCCAGCGGTTGGCCCAGAATTTACTGGAGCTGCAATTGCCTTTATACCGGAAGATCATGGATAAGGCTCCGGACCGTCTGCATACTTTGATCGCCAGCGGGGATGTATATGTCCGGGCAACCGAAAGATTGCAGGAGATTCCCGATGCAGACGTGGTCTGTTACGGGTTGTGGGCCGATCCTCAATTGGCTAAAAACCACGGTGTGTTTGTCTCTCATCGGAGTACTCCCCACCAGCTGGATTTTATGCTGCAAAAGCCTTCTCTGGAAGAGTTGGCGACATTGGCGGCAACCCATTTGTATTTGATGGATATCGGGATCTGGCTGTTGAGCGACAGAGCGATAGAACTGTTGCGCAGACGCTCCCGGGACGGAGACGGGCATTGGCGGAATTATGACCTGTATGGCGGCTTCGGATTGGCTTTAGGGAAAAATTCCCGGATTTCCGATCCGGAAATCAACGAACTGACGGTGGCTATCCTACCCTTGGCAGGGGGGGAATTCTATCATTACGGAACGAGCCGTGAATTGATTTCCTCTACTTTGGCGGTGCAGAATCTGGTGAACGATCAGCGGGCAATCGTGCAAAGGAAAGTAAAGCCTCATCCGGCGATTTTTGTACAGAATGCCGTCGTGGAGATTGAGTTGAAGTCGGCCAATGCGGAGGTGTGGATAGAAAACAGCTGGGTGGCGAAACATTGGAAACTCCGTCATCAGCACATCATCACCGGAGTGCCGGAGAATGACTGGGCGTTGGAATTGCCGGCAGGGGTATGCGTGGATGTTGTTCCTGTTGGGGAAAGGGATTTTATTGCCCGCCCTTATGGTTTTGAGGATGCCTTCCGGGGAAGACTTTCTGCGCCCGATACCTTATGGATGGGAGAGCCGTTTTCGGAATGGCTGGAGAAAAGAGGGCTGGAGATGGCCGATGTCTCGGTGCATGGAGGAGAGATGGATATTCAAAGCGCTCCGATTTTTCCGTTGTGTCATTCCGTCGGAGAATTGGGCCGGATGATCCGTTGGATGATTGCCGGACCTCAGACGGAGGAGGAAAGAGACTGCTGGGTGAAGACGGAACGATGGTCGGCCGACCGGATTTCGGCCGAAGCCAATTTGAAGCGGTTGTTTGAGCAGCGTACGGCATTCCGGAAGAAAAACTGGCCTTTATTGGCCCGTAATTTTGAGAAGAGCGTTTTTTATCAGCTTAATTTGGCAGATGCCGCCAGGGAGTTCGTTAAATATAAAATCGATTTGCCTCAGGAACTGTCTGCGGAAATTCCTTTGATGACCCGGATACACGACAGTATGTTCAGGGCCAGAGTCCTTCGGGAGCGGGGGAAGGATGACAGGACGGAGGAGCAAAAGGCTTTCCGGCTGTTGGAGGAAGGACTGACCGAGCCTGTGCAGAGAGTGAAAGTGGTTCCTCGCATGAGCGTTTACCGGGACCAGATTGTGTGGGGACGCAGCCCGGTCCGGATCGATCTGGCCGGAGGGTGGACCGATACCCCTCCTTATTGCCTGATTGCCGGCGGTCAGGTGGTGAATCTGGCCGTCGAATTGAACGGACAGCCTCCCATACAAGTTTATGTCAAGCCTTGTCAGGAACATAGAATAACATTGAGGTCGATAGATCTGGGAGCTGCAGAGGTGATAACTTCTTATGCAGACCTGCTTGATTTTAACCGGATCGGTTCGCCTTTCTCGATTCCGAAAGCCGCTTTGGCTTTGACAGGGTTTGTCCCCGGTTTTTGCGGGGAAAAATATCCGGATCTTCTGACTCAGCTCAAGGAGTTCGGATGTGGAATAGAAGTTACGTTGCTGGCGGCTATTCCTGCCGGGTCGGGATTAGGGACGAGTTCTGTGCTGGCAGCTACAGTATTGGGGGCTTTGTCGGATTTTTGCGGCTTGAAGTGGGATAAAAATGAAATTTGCCGGCGGACGCTGGTATTGGAACAGTTGCTGACTTCGGGTGGGGGCTGGCAGGATCAGTACGGAGGGGTGTTGCAGGGGATCAAGCTGTTGCAGACTCAACCCGGGTTTAATCAGTCTCCTCTGGTGAAATGGCTGCCCGATCATTTGTTTACCGATGGCGAGTATCAGAAATGTCATCTGTTGTATTATACAGGCATCACCCGAACGGCTAAAAATATACTGACAGAGATTGTCAGGGGGATGTTTTTGAATGAAACCAGGCATATTCGGCTCCTGGAGGAGATGAAAGAGCATGCCCTGGAATTGTATGAGGCAGTGCAGCAGGACGATTTTGACAGATTCGGAAAGGCTGTTGCGAAAACATGGGAACAGAATAAGGCGTTGGACAGCGGTTCGAATCCTCCGGAAATAGAGTCGGTCATACAAAAAGTAAAAGATTATACTTTGGGATGTAAGTTGCCCGGAGCCGGTGGTGGCGGTTATCTGTATATGACAGCCAAAGATCCGGATGCCGCAGTGCAGATAAAGAAAATCCTGCAGCAAAATCCTCCGAACGAGAAAGCGAGATTTGTGGAAATGCGCTTATCCGGGAAAGGATTGCAATTGAGCAGGAGTTAGAAAAAGGGTAAGGAAGCATTTAAGCGGAAGGGATGAAAAGATATTGTCAGACTTTGGAATTGCATAATGATGCGGAATTGATCGCGGCTTATGTGCGGGAGCACAAACGGGTGTGGCCGGAAGTAAAGGCCGGCATCCGGGAGGTGGGTATTTTGGATATGCAGATCTATTTGTTGGAAAATAAGTTGTTTATGATTGTAGACGTCGTGGATGATTTTGACTGGGAAAAGGATAATGAGCGGCTCTCCCGTTTGCCGCTACAGGCAGAATGGGAAGCTTATATGTCGAAATATCAGCAGGCGGAACCCGAAGCGGCCTCACATCGGAAGTGGAAAAGGATGCAAAAGATTTTTGGTCTGACAGATGACTGAACAAAGGTATATGGGGAGTTTATGGATGGGTATGCTTTTATGAGATTCTCTTTTTTTATTACTTTTTAAAGGGCAACGTGTCACTACTTTTGTAAAAGTGTGTACATTTGCAAAATAGGTACAGATTGGTAAAAGGTTGGTAAGATAACGATGTTGAGTTTATTGTCAGATAATTGGAGAATATTTTTGTCAATGGTATTGGCGCTGCTGATTGGCTGGAATATCAGGGTACCTGTATTTAAAATGGCAATCTTAAAAAATTTAGTGGATAGGCCCAACAAACGTTCTTCCCACACCGATTGTATTCCCAATATCGGGGGAATTGTCATTTTTCTGGCTTTTTTGTGTTCTTTTCTGTTGTTTGCCCGCTTTACCGAATCTACAGAATTCCAGTATGTGATATTGGGATCTGTTTTGATATTTCTTATTGGGGTGTATGATGACTTGTTAGAGATTTCCCCCCGTAAAAAAGTGAAGGGGGAGATGTTGGGGGCGATTGTACTCATTGTGGGCGGGGGCTTTTATCTGAATAGTTTGTTCGGAATATTCGGCTTTTATGAAATCACGCCTTGGCTGGGAGTGCCCTTGACATTTGTGGGATTAGTCGGCTTGATCAACGCGATAAACCTGATTGACGGCATTGATGGTTTGTGTTCGGGAATGGTGTTGATGGACTGCATCTTTTTCGGAGTCTGGTTTTATGATTGCGGGTATGTCGAATATGCGTTATTGTGCGGAGTGGTGAGTGCTTCTCTTGTGCCCTTCTTTTTCATTAATCTTTTTGGCAAACGGTCGAAAATGTTTATGGGAGATTCCGGAGCCCTGATGGCCGGTTTTTTGCTGGGAGTCATGGCGATTAAACTTTGTGAGATGGATATGAAGGTCGGGGAATTGGGTCCGGTCCGGGCTGTACCGGGCGTAGTGTTCAGTGTGTTGGCCATCCCTGTGCTGGATACCCTGAGATTGTGCGTTGCCCGCTCTATGCGCGGCAATTCTCCGTTCGCCCCGGATAAAAGGCATCTCCATCATAAGTTATTGTTTATATTCAACGGTGTTCACCGGAAAGCAACTTTTACGATTCTCTTTCTGAATTTAATGTTTATGTTTCTGGGGATTATCGGGCGGAACTGGAGGAATGAATATTTGATTCTTTTAGATATCGTTTTGTTCTCTGTCATCTTTTATGGGGTAGACGTGATGGCTAAACGGAAATCCGTATTTTTTGTCCAACGTAATACAAAAAACGAATGAAAGGAATTATTTTGGCCGGGGGAGCGGGGACCCGGTTGTTTCCGATAACCAAGGGAGTATCGAAGCAGTTATTGCCGGTGTACGACAAGCCGATGATTTATTATCCCCTGTCGGTGTTGATGTTGGCGGGAATCAGGGAAGTGCTGATCATTTCCACCCCCATGGATTTACCAGGTTTTTCCCGGCTTTTGGGGGATGGACGTGATTTCGGGATGAGTTTCGCCTATGCAGAACAGCCTAAGCCTGAGGGGTTGGCACAGGCATTCATCATCGGAAAAGAGTTTATCGGCGACTCTTCTGTTTGTCTGGTTCTGGGCGACAATATTTTTTACGGACAGAGTTTTTCCGGGATGTTGCGTAAGGCGGTGGATATAGTGGAACAAGAAGATAAAGCTTGTATTTTCGGTTATTATGTCAACGATCCCGGACGCTACGGAGTAGCAGGGTTTGACGAAAGGGGGAATGTCAGTTCTATAGAGGAAAAACCTGCCTGTCCCAAGTCTAATTATGCCGTTGTAGGATTGTATTTCTATCCGAACAAAGTGGTGGATATTGCCGCGAAGATCTTGCCTTCGGAACGGGGCGAGTTGGAGATTACTACGGTGAATCAGCAGTTTCTGGCAAGCGACAATTTGAAGGTTCAGCTTTTGGGACGAGGTTTTGCGTGGTTGGATACCGGAACTCACGATTCTTTGTCAGAAGCTTCCACATTTGTCGAAGTTATTGAAAAACGTCAGGGATTGAAGGTGGCGTGTCCGGAAGAGATTGCCTTTAATAAGGGGTGGATAGATGAAGAGCAATTGAAAAAATTGGCAAAACCCATGAGTAATAATCAATATGGACAGTATCTGATGAAATTGGTCAGGCATTCGGATGATCGGATAAAATAGCATGAAGATAATAAAGACAAGCATTGAAGGAGTGTTGATCCTTGAACCCCGTGTATTCAGTGATGAAAGGGGATATTTTTTTGAGAGTTTTTCGCAGAAAGAGTTTGAGAGGGAGGTGGGAAAGACAGAGTTTGTCCAGGATAATGAATCGAAATCCTCATACGGTGTGGTCCGTGGACTGCATTATCAGCTGCCTCCCTACACGCAGGCAAAGTTGGTCCGGGTGGTGAAGGGATGTGTGTTGGATGTCGCAGTGGATCTGCGCGAGGGTTCTCCCACTTTCGGACAGCATGTCTCGGTGGAATTGTCGGAAAATGACAAACGGCAGCTTTTTATTCCCCGGGGATTTGCCCATGGTTTTGCAGTCTTGAGCGAAGAGGTGATATTTCAGTATAAATGTGATCATTTTTATGCTCCGGATTATGAAGCCGGAATTCGTTTTGACGATCCGGTTCTCGGAATAGACTGGAAAATACCCAGGGAAAAAATGATTTTATCGGCGAAAGACCTGCGGCATGAAGGATTGGAAAAGGCATGCCCGCTGCCTTTTCCGGTAAACATATAAAAAGTGGTTTTATGGCAAATATATTAGTGACGGGAGCAAACGGACAATTGGGCTCTGAATTGAAAAAGAGAGGCTTTTCTGCGTTGGATGAGGTTTATTTTACCGGTCGTGCCGATCTGGATATTACGGATTATAATGCTGTCGAACGTTTCCTGAAGGACAAAGAGATTGATACGATTATCAATTGTGCTGCCTATACTTCTGTTGATGGAGCTGAGGAGGAAGCTGAATTGGCTGCCGGAATTAATGCGGAGGCCGTCGGTAATCTGGCAAAAGCTGCGTGGAAAGAAGATTGCCTGTTGATTCACATTTCAACGGATTACGTGTTTGACGGAAAGAAACTGACTCCCTATACCGAAAAAGACAGGCCTTGTCCCGGGAATGTGTATGGCAAGACAAAGCGGGCCGGAGAACAGCTGATCCTGAAATCGGGATGTTTCCATCTGATTATCCGTACTTCCTGGTTGTATTCCGGCTTCGGGCATAATTTCGTGAAGACCATGTTGCGCTTGGCGGATGAACGTACTGATATACAGGTGGTGTCCGATCAATTCGGCACTCCTACCTATGCCGCCGATCTGGCCGGTTTCCTGGTCGGTTTGATGACGAATGAGGAACGTATTGAACATCAGGGAATTTATCATTACAGTAATGAGGGGGAATGTTCGTGGTATGATTTTGCTGAAGAAATTATGCGTTTGACGGGGAAAGAATGTAAGATACTTCCGGTTTCTACCGCCGGATATCCTGCCAAAGCTTTGCGACCCGCCTATTCGGTGCTGGATAAGACGAAAATAAAGAGTACTTTCGGCATTGTTATCCCGGAATGGAAAGAGGCTTTAAAAAGGATGTTGACTGAAACAGGATTTATGTCCGGTCCAGTAAAGAAATAAGATATGATGAAGAATATTTTAATCACAGGAGGAGCTGGCTTTATCGGTTCGCATTTGGTGCGGTGGATGGTAAATAAATATCCCCGCTATCGGATTATTAATTTGGACCGGTTGACCTATGCCGGAAATCTGGCCAATTTACGGGATGTGGAGACTAGAGACAATTATGTTTTCGTCAAGGCCGATATTTGTGATTTTGAGACGATCCGTTCCGTTTTTGCAAAGTATGAGGTGGATGGGGTTATTCATCTGGCTGCCGAGAGTCATGTAGACCGTTCTATAAAGGATCCTTTTGCTTTTGCGCAGACCAATGTGATGGGAACCTTGTGTTTGTTGCAGGCCGCTAAATTGATGTGGGAAGGGAAATACGAAGACAGGTTGTTTTATCATGTATCCACAGACGAGGTGTACGGAGCCCTGCAACCGGGGCGGGAAATGTTTACGGAACACACCAGATACGATCCGCACTCTCCTTATTCGGCCTCTAAAGCGTCTTCCGATCATTTTGTACGGGCGTATCATGATACTTATGGCTTGCCGGTGAAGATTTCCAATTGTTCGAATAATTACGGACCTTACCAGTTCCCTGAAAAACTGATACCTTTGTTTATCAATAATATCCGTCACAACAAGCCTTTGCCGGTGTATGGCCGGGGAGAGAATGTCCGGGATTGGTTATTTGTGGAGGATCATGTCCGGGCCATCGATTTGATTTTTCATGAGGGGAAAGTGGGAGAAACCTATAATATCGGGGGCTTTAACGAGTGGCGGAATATTGATTTGGTTAAAGTGCTGATCCGGACCACCGATCGTTTGTTAGGACGTCCTGAAGGAAGTTCCGGGCATTTGATCACCTATGTTGCTGACCGTGCCGGACATGATTTGCGCTATGCCATTGATTCCACTAAATTGAAAAACGAGCTGGGATGGGAACCTTCCCTTCAGTTTGAAGCAGGGATAGAGAGAACCGTGAAATGGTATCTGGAAAATCAGGAATGGCTGGACCAGGTGACAAGTGGAGAGTATCAGCGATATTATCAGCAGATGTACGGCGAGGGAAGGTGAAATTGGAGATTCAGAAATAAAAATGTATTTTTGCAGACGTTTGAGTGAAGAAGTAAAATCATTGATTATCAGCATTAAGAAATATATAAAATGATTACAGTATCGGATTTGGAAATTCAGTTTGGAAAGAAATCTTTGTTTCAGGATGTAAATTTAAAGTTTACTCCGGGAAATTGTTATGGGGTGATCGGAGCTAACGGAGCCGGCAAATCAACCTTTTTAAGGATCTTAAGCGGAGATTTGGAGCCGACGCGGGGGAATGTTGTGTTCGGACCAGGGGAACGCTTGTCCGTATTGAAACAGGATCACTTTGCTTATGACGAATGTACGGTACTGGATACGGTGTTGCAGGGACACCTGAAATTGTGGGAGGTGATGCAGGAAAAAAATGCCATATATATGAAGGAGGATTTTTCTGATGAAGACGGGATTCGTGCCGCTGAGTTGGAAGAACAATTTGCGGGTATGGATGGTTGGAACGCTGAAAGCGATGCAGCGAACCTGTTGAGCGGTCTGGGTATTAAGGAAGACCTGCACTATTCACTGATGAAAGATCTGAGCGGTAAACAGAAAGTCCGGGTTTTGTTAGCTCAGGCGCTGTTCGGTAAACCGGACAACTTATTGCTGGATGAACCGACCAACGATTTGGACCTGGATACGGTGATGTGGCTTGAAAATTATCTGGCAAATTATGAAAATACCGTGTTGGTGGTGTCTCACGACCGGCATTTTCTGGATGCGGTGTCTACCCATTCCGTAGATATCGATTACGGCAAAATCACCTTGTTTGCCGGTAATTACAGTTTTTGGTACGAATCCAGCCAGTTGGCTCTTCGTCAGGCGCAGGCCAAGAACAAGAAAGCGGAAGAAAAACGGAAGGAATTGCAGGAGTTTATTTCTCGTTTCAGTGCCAATGTGGCAAAGTCTAAGCAGACCACCAGCCGGAAGAAAATGTTGGAAAAACTCAATATTGAAGAGATTATGCCTTCGACCCGGAAATATCCCGGGATTATTTTCACGCCGGAAAGAGAGGTCGGAAATAAAATTCTGGAAGTACGCAATCTCAGTAAAAGCATTGAAGGGGAATGCCTGTTCAAGGATGTGGAATTTTCTGTTGAGAAAGAGGATAAAATTGCCTTCTTATCCCGGGATCCCCGGGCGATGACAGCTTTACTGGAAATCATTACGGGCAACGAGAAGCCCGATACCGGAGGTTTTACCTGGGGAGTTACGATTACGACCGCCTACCTGCCATTGGACAATTCGGCATTTTTCGATACCGATATGAAGTTGATAGACTGGCTGGGACTGTATTCGACCGATACCAGCGAGACTTTTTTACGGGGATTTCTGGGGAAAATGCTTTTCTCGGGAGAGGATATTTATAAAAGTGTTAAAGTGTTGTCCGGAGGAGAAAAGATGCGGTGTATGATTGCCCGTATGATGCTGAATAATGCGAATGTATTGATTCTGGATTCTCCTGTCAACCATTTGGACCTGGAGTCCATACAGGCCTTTAATAATACGTTGGTTTCCTACAAGGGCATTGTCCTGATGAATTCGCATGACCATGAGTTTATACAAACGGTCTGCAACCGGGTGATAGAACTGACACCCAATGGCATCATCGATAAACGTATGGATTTTGACGATTACATCACCAATGAATCCATCAAGGGACAATTGGATAAAATGTACCGTTAAGAAAGTTGCTGGACGGGCAAATTCCGGAGTGGATGTATGAAAAGATACCGGGACATCCGCTCCGGAATTTTTATTTGCCGGGGCGGGTGTCGGATTTGAATTATTTCGTATCTTTGAAAATGTTAAAAATATTCTTAATTTAAACAATAAAGCATGAAGGTAAGTAATTTAATTTGGGGTGTGTTGCTGTTTTTTGCGGGATGTCAGACCGCTCCTCAGGTAAACGATTATGTGGTGATAGCCGGAAAAGGCGTTATGGATGATGCAGACTGGAATAAAGTTGCGGAGTCTTTAAAATCAAAACATCAGGCTATGTTGGTATCTTACCGGGACAAGATCGACGAAGTTATGCCGCAGTTGAAAAAAATCAAACCGCGTTATGTTGCGGTGGTGGAAAAGCCCGAAAATCTGAACCGGGATTACGTTATTCATCTCAATCAGATCAGTCGTCAGGTGGACGAAGATATTTATGCTGATTTTTTGTGGGGCGTCATCACCGGGTATGATGCAGCAGCAGCGATGAAGATGGTGGATAACAGTACTGAACCGTTGGTGATAAAGGATGCAGTAGCTACGATTACGGAATTGAACAGCGGAAAATGGTTCAACCGTTATGCGTGGCTGGATGACCATACCCAAGGATTGTGGGGTGAGAAGAAAACGGCTCAGGATACGATTGTGACCTATATGCTTCCTAAAGCAGCGGCAGAAGGATATGTCCGTATGGCTGACGGAAGCTTTAAAAAAGGAACGTTCGAAAGGGTAAAGCCCGAAGACGCCATGCAGACGTTTTATAATATCTATGAACAATATGATCCTGATTTAGTGGTAACTGCAGCGCATGCTACCGAACGGAATCTGGAAATGCCCTTTTCATTAGGAAACGTCAAAGCTAAAGACGGAGTTTTATATATGGATTTTCCGGGTAATCCGCAAAATCTTAAGGAGAGCGGTAAGCGGAGAGTGTATCTGCCTATCGGAAATTGTTTGATCGCCAATGTCAACGGCACTAAAGAAAGCATGGCTGTCGCCTGGATGAACAGTGCTAATGCTGCAACGATGGTGGGATATGTGGTGACTACTTGGTATGGCAGAAATGGTTGGGGAGGCTTGAAATACTGGCTTACTACTCCGGGGCGTTATACTGCGGCCGAAGCTTTTTATCTCAATCAGCAGGATATGATGTATCAATTGAACGAATGGAACTCTAAATTGACCACCTTAGCCTATCCTTATGATGAAGAGAATGAGTTTGTGGCTGCACCTCAGGTGATTAAAGATTCTATAGGCCTGAATCCGTCGACGGATCAGATGGGATTCCTGCATGACAGAGATGTCCTGGCCTACTACGGAGATCCGAAATGGAATGTGCGTTTGCAGGAAATTCCCGGGGAGAACGATTTTACGGTAACTTCTGAAATAAAGGGAAAGAAATGCATCGTAACCGTTGTCACAAAAGATAATTTCAGTCTTGAACGGATGAAAGGGGATCATTTTAAAGAGGAGCATGTTTTGGATATACCGTTCAGTTACTTCTTTCCGGAACGCCTGAACCATCCTCGTTTAGCTGCAGGACAAAACTGGAAGGTTGCTGTGGATGAGAATTTCCTGTTGGTGTATAATGCGGAGTTTGAACCTGGAAATACCTATGTGATCGAGTTGGATGTGGATTAAAGGTTTTATAATGGCCGGTGCCCAGTGTTTGTAGCTTAACGGTGGGTTTGGCGGATCTTCCGGTTGAATGTTTTTACGAGGGACAACGACACCTTGTTAAAAGCATCAGCCGGAAGTTTTTTGTCAGTTCAAGAGGAGTCTGCTGTATTTTATTTGTTAAAAGTAGAATCAATTAGCTTAAATATTGACAAAAACGGGTATATTAGGACAATTTAAGTTATAGCATATGAAGACCGGTAAAACATTTGTTGAAAAGCTGCTGAATGCGCCTGCGGGAAGCATAGTTGTCAGGGAACCCGATTGGGTGTTGAGTCATGATAATTCTGCCAGAATAAAGAAAATATTCGAGCGAAACGGGGGAAAGAAAGTATGGTATCCTGAAAGATTGGTGGTCGTATTGGATCGTAAGATGACAGGTACAACTGAAGAACTGATCCGGGATTATAATTCCATACATCATTTTATGCGGGATCAGCAGGTGGAACATTTTTTCGATTGCGACCGGGGCATTTGTCATCAGGTGGTGGCTTCATATCTGAAGAGCGGATTGTTGGTTGTCGGTAGTGACAGTCATACGTGTACTGCCGGTGCCTTTAATTGTCTGGCATTGGGATTAAACAAGACGGAGACGGCTTTTTTGTGGAAGACGGGCAAGATGTGGTTCCGGGTACCGGAATCGGTAAAGATTGTGTTGAAAAACAGTTTGCCGGAAGGCGTGTATGCCAAAGATCTGGCATTATGGATCACAGGTTTATTGAAAGGGGAGCACGTGTTGTATAAATCGTTGGAATATCATGGAGAGGGAGTGCGTCGATTGTCTGTTTCAGACCGGATGACCTTGGCCAACGTATCTGCAGAAATGGGAGTGAAAAATTCTGTTTTCCCTCCGGATGATATCTTGGCAGATTTTTTCAGCGATTATGCCATTCAGGGGATTTGGGCGGATCAGCATGCAAATTATGAGCGGGAATTTGAGATCGATTTGTCGGCTGTGGTGCCGATGGCTATGCTTGTCGGCCAGGATTCAGAAGTGAAAAGTATTGCGGAATGGGGTAATTTGCCGATACAGCAAGGTTTGATCGGCGCCTGCGGGGCTGGGAGAATTGAAGATTTGAGAGTCGTTGCCAATATTCTGAAAGGGAAGAAGATCGTCCCTGGGTTTCAATTGTCTGTTGTTCCGGCTTCCCGTGAAATTTATATGCAGGCGATAGAAGAGGGATTAATCGATATTATCTTTAAATCCGGCGCTTCCGTTCTGGGGGCAAGTTGCGGGCCTTGTCTGGGAAGCAGCCACATGATATTGGCGGACACGAAGCGTTATATTACTACGACCAACAGCAATTCACAACAACGCATGTTGTCCATCGGAGTTGAAAAGTATGTGGCTTCGCCGGCAACGGTAGCCTGGACGGCTTTAAACGGAGTATTGACAGCCCCTGCAGGATTCGGTGAAACTGTTTATCCTTATTGGGCAGTACCTGCAGAACCGATATCGGTACACGAATTTGATAACCGTTTGTTTGGTAATGTGTGGAACTATAAGGAAATCGATCATATTTCGAATGAGCAATTGTTTGCAGAATCAAAAACTTATCAATGTTCTACAGAAAATAAAGCAAGTTTGTTGCCTCATTTGTTGGCTGGTCTGGATGTCACCTTTGCTTCCCGGGTGAAACCCGGAAATATTATTGTCGCCGGAGAAGATTTTGGTTGTGGAAAATTGATCAAACATGCTGTAGCGGGACTTGTTGCAGCGGGAATAAAAGTGATTGTGGTCCGCTCTGTAAACCGGAGATTTTTCCGTATGGCTGCCGAATATGGTTTACTGATACTGATTGCCCCTGCCTTGGTCAGTAAATATCATTCCGGGGACGACTTGGTTGCCGATGTGGAAGACAGACGTGTCTATTTGAACCGGGAAGCGTACAGTTTGCCTGAATTAGAGCCTGAATTTCTGGAAATGTTAAGACGGATTTCCTAAACGGAAAAATCGTCCGTATGCTTGTTTGAACGCAGGGTTTGAACGCAGGGGGGATACCAG
>CAZMAE010000168.1:0-1588 GCA_964564205.1 uncultured Odoribacter sp.
ACAGCAAATGGCCCGGCAATTCACCGAACAGGGGATAGAGGTTGCGCAGCTGTCCTGGCATGAAAAATACCAAGGCGACGCTCAGGCCTTCATCCAGACCCTGGATTTAGACAAATTCGACCTAACCTTGAAAAACAACCAGAAAGACAAGGTATTTTTGGTAGAATACCCCTCGTTGAAAGAAGCGGCATTAACCCCCAACATTTTACAAGGTGCGGATCTGAATCTGCAAATTGTGAATTCGCAACGAACCTGGAGAACCACCGATCAGCAACAATTTGAGCGTACCCGTGAAATGTGCGGAAAAGCTCCGTTATTTCTGGTGCTTAATTCCACAAGCCGGGATGCTGCCGAAGAAATAAACGGACTGATGCCTCCATATACCTTTTTCCGGAAACTATTCTACCGTTTTTCTCAATTAGGCCTGACGGCAAAGGAACAAACTCCGAATGGATAGAAATTTAACCTCCTATATTATACCCGTTGCATTTATTGCCGGACTATGCCTCATTTACACCCTAGTATCACGGGGAGATTTTCTCCCCGCCATGCTTTTCGCCATTTTGCCGGCAACAGCGCTTGGGTGTGCCGGCATGTTCTACCGCCAATGGGGTTTTTACGCCTTCTTCATCATCAGCTATTTTATCATGGGCATCAGCCGGTATGTCGACATGAAACCCGGCATGATGATGTTCGGCATCGGTTGGGGGATCATTATATTGGCTTTCCTGAAAAATATATTTCATCCTTATGACTGGAAACGAAGCCGGAATTTTCTCACTGCCATCTGGTTGATCTGGTCTATTTATTGTTTTCTGGAATTGTTCAATCCCACGGCTGTTGCAGAAGCCTGGAATATAGCCATTACCGGGTATGCATTTTTCCCGCTATTTTGTGCCGTCCTTGTACCTGTTTTTTTTACCCGCTATAAAGATTTACAGTGGTGGCTGATTATTTGGGCCATTCTCAGCCTTTTAGCTTCTGCCAAAGGTTACTGGCAAAGAAATCACGGCTTCGATCCGACAGAACTGCGCTGGCTTTTTGTGGAAGGAGCAGCACGGACACACATCCTGTATAGCGGAATACGCTATTTTTCCTTTTTTTCGGATGCTGCAAATTTCGGAACAGCAATGGGCTTGTCTGTAACCATATTCGGTATAGCCGGCCTTTATGTCCGGTCATGGTGGATAAAACTGTTCTTTGGGGGCACCGCCGTCGCCTCGTTTTACGGCATGATGATTTCGGGCACCCGAAGCGCAGTCGTTATTCCCATAGTAGGAGCAATCGTATATCTCCTGATGTGCAGAAATATCCGGCATATTCTGATCGGCGGAAGTTTATTTATAATCGCTCTATTATTTCTTACTCAAACAAACATCGGCAACAGCAACGCCTTAATCCGGCGGATGCGCAGCACCTTCGATCGCCAAGACGCTTCCCTACAAGTGCGCTATATCAATAAAAAAAAGATGGCTCCTCTGTTAAAAGAGAAACCGTTCGGCATAGGACTGGGATTAAGCGGAAGTAGAGCCACCCGCTTTAATGTAAAGACTCCATTGGCCAAAGTACCTCCGGACTCCTCACATAC
>CAZMAE010000169.1:0-4453 GCA_964564205.1 uncultured Odoribacter sp.
GGACGGAGACCAGCGCATAACTCGTGGTGTGAACTCTTTTGCAGTTTAGAATGACTACGGGAAGACCTCCGGTGCGTTGAGATTATTCTATAACTGGGTAGACCACTGGATCAACGACGGCTACACGCCATCCGCCGGAGAAGGGCCTCAGAATGACCGGTTCAACTCGTATGACGATATGATGGGCCTCTCGTTGTATCAGAGCGTCCGCTTCTTCAAGGGAAACCGCATCACGGCAGGCTTCGACTGGTTCCGTTACGGCGGCGAGGCATGGAACGAATATGTAAGCGGAGCGGATGCGGGAACACGCAAGGATTTGGTCGATAAGCATGAAAACGAGGTGGCGGGCTATGTGGACTTCCGGCAGGATGTCGGTTCGTGGCTCACACTCAACGCAGGATTGCGGGTCGATCACCACTCCCGTGTCGGAACGGAATGGGTTCCGCAGGCGGGACTGGCATTCCACCTGCCTCAGGCCATCGAACTGAAGGCATCCGCCTCGAAAGGGTTCCGTTATCCGATTCTCCGTGAGATGTATATGTTCCCGCCGCAGAATCCCGGTCTGAAACCCGAATCGGTGTGGAACTACGAAATCGCTTTCTTGCAAAGACTGCTCGACGGACGTTTGTCGTATGGGCTCAATCTTTTCTATATCGATGGCAAGAATCTGATTATGACGTTGCCCAACCCCGGCGGAAGCGGTATGCTGAACCAGAATTCGGGCAAGATAGAGAATACGGGCATCGAAGTGCAGGCCGCTTACCGTTTCAACAGAGCTTGGGCTGTGGATGCCAATTACAGCTGCCTGCACATGAAGAATCCCGTTGTTGCCGCCCCCGAGCATAAGCTCTATGCCGGAGCGAACTTCAGGCAAGGACGTTGGACGGTATCGACGGGGTTGCAGTATGTCGCCGGGCTTTACACTTCGGTCGTTACCAACGGGCGGGGTACGGAAACAACGGAGGATTTCGTGCTGTGGAATCTGCGCGGACAATTCCGTGCCGCGAAATGGCTCGACATCTGGGCACGCGGAGAGAATCTGCTGGCGCAGCGTTACGAAATCAATGCCGGATACCCGATGCCGAGAGCTACGGTGATGGCAGGTGTCAATCTGAATTTTTAATCGGTAAATTATAGTGTATTATGAAAAAGGTGATGAGCATGATCATGGTTGCAATGACATTATCGCTTGCAGGAAAAGGATGCGTACAGGCGCAGGATAAAACTTCGGATGGAGCCTCCGGACTCCCGAAAGTCTATTTCATCCGGGAGATCACTCCGGAAAACCTGGTGAAGGTGTATGAAGCTCTCGGCCGTAAAGCCGGGGGAAAAGTTGCGGTGAAACTCTCGACCGGAGAGCCGGGCGGACATAACTTTCTCCAGCCGGCACTCATCGCACCGCTCGTGCGGAAAGTGAACGGTACGATTGTGGAGTGTAATACGGCTTACGGCGGGGGGCGTGCCAGTACGGAAGCGCATTTGAAGGCTGCTGCAGACCACGGTTTTACGGCTATCGCCAACGTGGATATCATGGATGCCGATGGGGAAGTAGCCCTGCCGGTGAAGGGCGGTAAGCACCTCAAAGAGGATTTTGTCGGCAAGAATTATCTGAATTACGACTTTACCGTTGTCCTTTCACACTTCAAAGGCCATGCGATGGGCGGTTTCGGCGGCGCAATCAAAAACATTTCCATCGGCATCGCTTCATCGGACGGCAAGGCATGGATCCATTCGGCAGGTACAACCAAGGACGCAAGCACAGTCTGGGGCAATCTTCCTCCGCAGGATGATTTCCTTGAATCCATGACGGAAGCTGCGAAAGCGATTGTCGACCATTGCGGTGAAAACATCCTCTATATCAGTGTAGCCAATAACTTGTCGGTGGACTGCGATTGTGATTCTTCTCCCGAAGATCCCAGGATGGGCGACATCGGCATTCTCGCTTCGCTCGACCCGGTGGCCCTCGACCGCGCCTGTACCGATTTGGTACGCTCATCCAAAGACCACGGCAAGATACATTTGATTGAACGTATCGATTCGCGCCACGGCATGCACACGCTCGACTATGCCGAACAGCTCGGCATGGGAAGTCAGAAGTACGAATTGGTCAGACTCGATTAGAAAACGAACGATGTATGAACAAATATGTTATCGTCCTGGCCTTGGTTCTGATGACAGTCGCATCCGTACTGACAGCATGCGGTACGGATGATGAACCTATAACCGGAAATTCTGTCGTTCCGAATCCCGAAGAACCGGTAGACAACGACAATTCAGGGAATGAAAACGGCAATAACGGGAATGACAACGGAAACAATGAAGGAGAAAACGAAATGAACAGAAGTATGACAGTTCGTATAGGTGACCGCAGCTTCGCCGCCACACTTGAGGACAACGCCACGGCACGTGCTTTTGCCGCTTTGCTGCCGCTGACGGTAACGATGAATGAGATGAACGGCAATGAGAAATATTCTTATCTGTCTGAAAGTCTACCTACGGACAGTTCCCGTCCGGGAACAATCCGGAACGGGGACCTGATGCTATACGGCTCCACTTGTGTCGTCCTCTTCTATGAAACTTTTTCGTCATCTTACAGCTATTCCCGTATCGGACAACTTGACAATCCGTCCGGACTGGCTTCGGCTCTTGGGAAAGGCAATGTGACCGTAACTTTTGAACCCTCTTCGACGGAATAGTTTTTAATAGGAACCGATATCGGAATATATACACTTGTATATTAGTTATTTGTAAATTCAGAAGAATCCGTCAAAATCCGTTTTAAGACCATCTGCCGGATAATGTCTTTTGAATACAGGCTAAATTTTGAGAAGCAACCATCTCTATTTTTTGATTTTGAGCCGAGTTTTGACCAATAAGCCCAATTTTGATAAGAAAATCCGATGGTATAATTCTTTTATTAGTAATAACATTGTTAGTAATAAAAGTATTTCTTATCTTTGCAGTAAAAGAATGATATTTGAAGAATTATGGAGAACAAGCCTTTTATATTCGGCGTAGCAACGTCGGGCGACCATTTTACCGATCGGGAAAAAGAGACGGAGCGGTTAGTTTTGAATTTCCGGCACGGTGTCAATACGGTGCTGATCTCGCCCCGCCGCTGGGGGAAAACCTCTTTGGTGCAGAAGGCAGGCCGCTTGGCACAGTCCGATAAATTGAAAGTTATCTACCTCGATATTTTCTCGTGCCGCAGCGATCGGGACTTTTACGATGCATTCGCTGCCGCTGTTCTCAAGCAGACCTCATCAAAATTGGATGAATGGGTGGAGCATACCAAACTGTTCCTCTCGCGGATCAGTCCCAAAATTTCATTAGGCCCCGATCCGACGACGGATTTTTCGATATCGCTCGAAATGAATCCCAAGAGCAACTATATCGACGAAATTCTGCAACTTCCTGAACGAATCGCGCAGAAGAGGGGTTGCCATATCGTCGTTTGCATTGACGAGTTCCAGCAGATCGCCGAGTTCAAGGATTCCAAAACAATCCAGAAGCGGCTGCGTTCGATCTGGCAACTACAGAAGTCGGTCTCTTACTGTCTGTTCGGCAGCAAGAAACATTTGATGAACGAACTTTTCGAGAAAAAGAGCCTCCCGTTCTATAAGTTCGGCGATGCCATTTATCTGTCAAAAATTGGGACACAGGACTGGATCGACTACATCTGCGAGCGTTTTAAGGCGACGGGCAAACAAATTTCGAAAGATCTGGCCGAAAAGATCTGCCGAATGGTGGACAATCACTCCTCGTATGTGCAGCAGCTGGCTTGGTTGGTATGGATTCATACGGACAAAATCGCCACAAAGCAGGATTTCGAGGCGGCCTGTCAGGATATTCTCGACCAGAATACGCCGTTATTCGAGAAGCAGACTGAGAGCCTTACGACCTATCAGATGAATTTCTTGCGGGCAATTTTGGATGGAGTTCACAGCGAATTTACCACGCAGGAGGTCCTGCAGAAATACCAACTCGGCTCGTCGGCCAATGTCAGCATCGTAAAACGGGCCTTGGTCAAAAAGGAACTTATCGAGATCGAAAAGCGGCAGGTGATTATTCCCGATCCAGTGCTGACCGTTTGGCTGAAGCGGGAGTTGGGAGTGTAAGGCAGAGGGGAGACATGGCACCTTAAATGTGTTGATGAACAAACTCACCATTTATCCAGAAGGTGGCTTCGGTCCCGATGAAATGGAGTAGCACATAGTTGTTTTATTTTACATTGAGGGTCTATCGAAAAATGAAGTCTGGAAATGGCATGGCTATTTTATTGGAATCTTTCCTTACGGCATTGGCCGTATGTATTCCGAAGAAAATCCTGTGGATTTCCGTCTTCCTGTTCCGCGCCTTTATTCTTGGGAGCAAGCGACGCATACCGAATCAGAAACATCTTTACCGTCGGCACTTTTAGCAAAAATGTAAATGATGAGCTCATTGGCAGTTG
>CAZMAE010000170.1:0-8627 GCA_964564205.1 uncultured Odoribacter sp.
AGGGCAGGAGTGGGACTATGTGATTACGGTCTGCGGCGGGGCAAACGAAAGCTGCCCGATGTTTACGGGTGAAGTAAGAAACAGGCTGCATATAGGATTTGACGACCCCTCGGAAGCAACCGGAACGCCGGAGTTTATAAACAGTGAATTTCGTCGGGTGCGGGATGAAATAAAAGCCCGTTTCTATGACTTCTACCTGAACGAATTAAAACCGCAATTAAACTGAATAGTTGTTGTTATGGAAAAGAAACAAGGAATGGGATTTTTTGAAAAATACCTGACGATCTGGGTGGCCTTGTGCATCATTATCGGAATTGCAGTGGGGCAATGGCTTCCGGCAATTCCGCAAACATTAAGCAAATTTGAATATGCCAATGTGTCTGTACCCGTGGCAATCCTGATTTGGTTAATGATTTATCCGATGATGCTAAAAGTGGATTTTCAAAGTGTTAAGCATGTCGGCAAGCGTCCGAAAGGAATAATAGTCACCAGCGTTACAAACTGGCTGATAAAGCCGTTCTCCATGTTCGGAATAGCTTATTTATTCTTCTATGTGATTTTCAAAGCCTTTATACCTGCCGGGTTAGCCGAAGAATATTTAGCCGGGGCGGTATTATTGGGGGCAGCCCCCTGCACGGCGATGGTATTTGTGTGGAGTTACCTGACAAAAGGCAATGCCGCTTACACGCTGGTACAAGTGGCGGTAAACGATTTAATCCTATTGGTCGCGTTTGCCCCTATCGTTGCTTTTCTGCTGGGGGTTGGCGGCGTATCTATCCCGTGGGACACCCTGTTGCTGTCCGTAGGGCTGTTTGTGGTGATACCACTTGCTGCCGGGGGCATTACCCGGATAAGGGTTATCCGCCGCAGAGGAGCGGAATATTTCAATAACGTATTTATCAAGAAATTTGATAATTATACGGTAGGTGGACTGCTATTAACGCTTATTATCCTGTTTTCATTTCAGGGAGAAACGATACTGAACAATCCCCTGCACATCTTATTGATTGCAGTTCCGCTTGTGTTGCAAACGGTTCTGATATTCTTTGTCGCTTACGGGTGGGCGAAATGGTGGAAATTACCCCATGATATTGCCGCACCTGCCGGGATGATTGGAGCAAGTAATTTCTTTGAATTGGCGGTTGCCGTGGCAATTTCTCTTTTCGGGTTACAGTCCGGGGCTGCATTGGCTACGGTAGTGGGAGTGTTGGTCGAAGTCCCGGTAATGTTGATGTTAGTAAAGATTGCCAATAGCACACGAAACAGGTTCCCGGCTACAAGACCTTGGGGTGTTCTTCCTCAATAAAATAGAATTTTCGGTATGTTCGAGATGTGGGAAAAGATTGTAGGACTTTATTCTTTCTTAATATTTTTGAAATTCTTTGGTAATATCATCCCCATACATTTGGAGCGTGAAATTTGAAAAACTTAATCAAAGAAAATTCAAAAACATGAAAAAAAACTTTTTATTATCACTTGCACTTGTTGCAGCTTTATTCATTGCTTGTAATGAAAATTCCGATCCGGAGATTCTAGTAAATGAGGAGCAAGAAGAAAAACCAGAACCTGAAGTACATCCGGAGGTCCCGGATAGTGGGGAGCAAGAAGAAAAGGCAGAATTCGGAACATATTTGATAGGTGATTTTCACCAGCATACTGCTTATTCCGATGGTACGAATCCCATTAAATTCGTTTACTCTCAAGCTAAAAAATACAATCTGGACTTTTCGGTGAATAGCGAACACGGCGGGGCTTTTGCGGGAGACGCCAGTGAAGGAGATTATGAGGGAGAATGTCCGAAATGGGGTGAAAATACTGTATTTAAAGGTGATGCAAACGGTAGAAACATGTGGCGTTGGCAATCCATAAAAGAATACAGCTGGTTACAGACAAAAGCCTTCGGGGACGCGAATAAAGATATCATTGTCATGCAGGGATTGGAATGGAATCCTGCGGGTCACGAGCACGCGAGCACCTGTATCATCACCGGACAGTTTGATGGTCCCGACGCTTCCAGAAATGCTGATGCCATGGCACAATTCGAATATATGTTTGATGACAAAGACAAAGATCAGACAGGAGGAAAAGAATTCGGTTGGGTGAAATCAACCAAATCGGGGCATGAAAAAACGATGGAGGCTGCGGCTTGGTTACAAAAAAATCACCGCAAATCAAGTTGGATTGTGCCGGCACATCCCGAGCGTAAAAATCTATGGTCCATATCCGCCTTCCGTGATCTGAATGATGTTGCTCCGGATGTATTTGTGGCTTTCGAAAGCACCCCGGGACATCAGGCGTCGGCAAATCGCGGAGGTATCGGAAACTCATCATCTTTCAAAAAAAGTTTCACTTATGGAGGAACGGGTATCATGGCCGCAGAGGTCGGAGGGCTTTGGGATGCCATGTTATCCGAAGGACGTGGATTTTGGTTGGTTGCCAATTCGGATTTTCATAGACATGTCAACAAGGGTGCCGACGATTTTTATCCCGGAGAATACCAGAAAACATACGTATCCGTTGCAGAAAAAACAGCATACGGAATCGTGGATGGCCTTCGTGCCGGAAACATTTTCACGGTACACGGTGATTTGATTGACAAACTTGAGTTCTCCATTGGAACGGCAACCATGGGACAAACATACAATGCCCAAACGGGAAAAATCAAAATCAAAATTGTTGTACGCGATCCCGAAACAAACAACCACAACACCTACACTCCGCTGACAAATCCCAAGCTTGACCACATAGACTTAATTGCCGGAGAGATGCGCCCCAAAGTGGCAAAGGGTTCCCCGGAATACTCTGTTGACAGTTACGACAAGACAAAAGTTATCGCCCGTTTCGATGCCGTTGGTGGAGTGCGCGATGCGAATGGTGTGATCAGCCAAAAGTGGACAGCTCAGGAAAATGGTGTTAAGGTCATTGAATATGAATTTGAGCTCACGAAAGACACCTACTTCAGGTTGCGCGGAACGAATCACGGTTTGAATAAAGCAGGCGAAACCGATGCAAATGGAAATCCGTTGGTCGATGCCCCTACGGCTAGCAATCAAGAAGCTGCAAAAGTATCTTTCGAAGATCTTTGGTTCTATTCAAACCCCATTTTCGTGAAAAAGAATTAAGCTCACGATTTAGGTAAAACAACTCAAAGGAGGGTGTGTCAAGATTTTCATATTGACATGCCCTCTTTAGGTGTTTCAAAATAGGTGATATGCAAGGCGCTTCCTGTCTTTTACTTGCTTGACGACAAAATAAACGGCTGCGACATTTTGACACAAATAATTTCCCTGATGATTTTGTAGATTCATCTATATAGTGTAGCTTTGTTTCCGAATGGTAACATGTGAAAAATATGGAACGAGACAGAGAAGCGACAGAAAAAAGATTGTTAGATACAATCGGACAAATGATAATCGAACATGGATTTGAGAAGATAGGCATCAATGCCGTTTCCGCACAATCCGGAGTGTCTAAAATTTTGATATATCGCTATTTTAATTCGCTTGACGGTCTGATTGCCGCATATATACGGAAACATGATTTTTGGCTTAACTCTTCATTCGGGTTTTCTGATACAGCACAAATGCTTCCCGCCATAAAAGAAATGTTTTACAAGCATATCGAGCAATTACGCACCGACCCCGTTTTGAGGAAACTACACCGTTGGGAATTGTCTTGTAATAATGATATCATCGCATCATTGAGAGAACAACGGGAAAAAGTAGGTATGAATTTAATTCAACAGGTGTGTGCTTTGTCCGGTCGTCCTCAGCAAGAAATAGCGGCACTCTCTGCCATGATAACAGCTTCTGTTACTTACTTGGCTATGCTTGGTGATTATTGCTCTGTGTTTAATGGAATAAGCATAGATGAAGATAATGGATGGGAATTGATTTATAAAGAATTAGCAAGTCTGCTGGACAGATTGTTTGCCAATTGATTTTGATTAAATGGAGCAAAACACGACAATATCTTTGCAAATTTATTTTTCAATCGTAAATTTGCAAGAAATGAAACAGCGATGATAAAAAGAACGTTACAGACCAAACTTTTAGAATTCGCAAAGAAGTATCCGATTGTCACCTTGACCGGTCCCAGACAATCGGGTAAATCAACGTTGTTGCGACATTCATTCCCCGACTATGAATACATTTCGCTGGAGGACCCTGATACGCGTTTGTTTGCAACGGATGATCCGCGGGGATTTCTGGCTACTTATCCGGATAAAACAATCATAGATGAAGCCCAAAGGGTTCCGGCCTTGTTTTCCTATATTCAGACTCATGTGGATAAGACAGGGGGAGAAGGAATGTACCTACTTGCAGGTTCGCACAACTTTTTATTAATGGAAAGTATAAACCAATCACTGGCGGGAAGAACTGCCATATTGAAATTATTACCTTTCTCTCATGCGGAAATGCAAGGTGACGGTATTCTTCCGCAAACCGTCGACAAGGAGATTTTCCAGGGAGCTTATCCGCGCCTTTATGATAAAGAGCTTACTCCGGCGGATTATTATTCGTTTTATATTCAAACCTATGTTGAGCGTGATGTGCGTCTGATGAAGAACATCGGAGATTTGAGCAAATTCATTCGCTTTATCAAGCTATGTGCCGGTCGTATCGGGCAATTGCTCAATCTTTCTTCTTTGGCGAACGAGTGCGGTGTAGCTGTTTCAACAATCTCTGCATGGATTTCTGTTTTGGAGGCGAGCTATATATGTTATTTGCTGAAACCCGATTACAATAATTACGCCAAACGATTGGTTAAGGCACCGAAACTTTATTTTTACGATACGGGCCTGGCGTGTTCGTTATTGGATATACGAACGCCGGAAGAGGTTTCGATACATTTTTTGCGTGGCGGACTGTTTGAAAATCTTGTAATCAATGAATTTATAAAAACAGCCTACAACAAAGGGGAAGAGCCAAATCTCACATTTTGGCGCGATAGTACCGGCAATGAAGTGGATTTGTTGCAGTATATTGGAGGCAAGCGATATGCTTACGAAATAAAATCAGGTGCGACTTTTTCTCTAGATTTTTTCAAAGGCATTTCAAAATGGGCCAAGTTGTCCGGAACAGATCCGGAACAATGTTTTGTGATCTATAATGGGGAGAAGAATATGAAAACTTCGACTGGGGAGCTTATGAAATGGTCTGATTTAACAGTTTGATATCATGCCATTGAGAATTGAGATCCATGAAAACTTCTTGAATGTCCCATTTGTTCTATCCGGGTTCAAACGCTTTTCCTACTTTTGTCATCCAATATATGAAACAGAAACAACAAAAGTATGAAAGAAGTAAATCCCCAAGAAACCAGTCGGGCATACGCTTTTGAAATGTGGATGAACGCACCTGTGCCGATGGTGACGTTCTTTAAGACTCTCAATGTATCACGCCTTGTGAAAATCAGCCGGAAATCGGGTATGAAGTTCAATATGTTGATGTGCTGGTGCATCGGCAAAGCCGCAAGCAGGGTGAAAGAATTTTATCTGCTGCCCGTAGGCGGTAAACTGATACAGTACGATAACATTGCAGTAAACACCATTGTAGCCAACAGAGGGGGCGAAGTAAGTTCGTGCGATATCCCTTTCTGCGATGATTTATCTTTGTTCAATCAACATTATCTGCAACTTACCCGACAAGTAGCTGAAAGCTGTGTTAATCACGACTTGACGGAAAGCATGGTTATCGGAACTTCCGCATTGGCGCAATATGAAATAGACGGTGCACACGCTTCCCGCTTTTTGGACGGAGTTCAGAAAGAAATGGATAATCTGAAAATTTAGGGAGAAACGCTATCTTTGCAGAACTGACAGAAAAGAAACAGTTGTGCAGCAATATGAAATGGCAGTTGTATATGGCGCCAAAGTCATGGAACAGTACAAGGCGCAGAATGTAACCTACGGGCGGGACATTTTTTCTTACAAGGAAATGCCTCCAAATATTCCGCCAAGAAGAGAGAGTGCCGTATACACCGGGCGCAGGCGGTTGTTGATAAGGGCGGTTATCGTGCTGATCTTATTGCGGACGGTTCCCTGGCTTAACGAGGAATAACGGGCGATGTCGTGAATACTGAACCCGTGTTTCTCGTATAGATTGTAAATCTTGCGGTCGGTTTCGGGCAGCGAATTGATGATCTGCACCTTTTTCTCCTCTATCTCGGCGCAATAGACATCGTCCACCACACTGTTGTAACCCCACTCCGGACATTGATGCAACTTGCCGAGCAGTTCATCGTCCAGGCGCACGGTAGCCCAATCTTTCCTTTTATAATGATCGTATAAATCGCACAGATACACCGAGTGCAGGAACCGGGCTGCGGAACCTTGTTCGTCGGTCTTTATGCGTGTCATATTCCTGAATACGTATGTCCAGAAATCTTGCAAAAAGTCCTCCGCATCCTCCTTGTTCCTGAAAAAACGGAGCGATTTACGGTAAAGAGCCGGATGATGCCTTTTGAAGAGTTCTTCAAAAGACCCGTTCTCTGCGCTTTCCACGAAATCATCCAACAGTTCTTGATCCGTTTTCATACCTGACTGACTTTCACGGGCAAAATTCCGTACTTTTCACCGAACGGGCAAACAATTCAGATTACATTATTATTAAGTTTTTTCTGCCACGCATTTTTGCCCCATCCCCCCGAAGAATGGGGCCGGATGTTACGGTAACGTTACAAACGGCAATTGCCGAGCTGCTGAAGATTGAAATTTTTCCGCCGGATAGAATAATGATTATCAATCGAATAATAGCGTGAAACAAAATTTTAATACAAAAAGTTGCCCTTTTCGCGTGAAAAAGGGCTGCGGAATTCGATAATATATATAGAGGGGGACAGGTAATGCACGCTCCCGAAAATAAGAAAATAAACAATGTGCTTAAATAGTATTCATGGAAAAAGAAAGTAAACCACCCAAGCCCGGAACTCCCGAAGCCAGGCGGGAGTTGGAGGGGCTGCACAAACTGATGCGGCGCTACACGGCAGGCGATGACCTCACGGCGGAGGAGTTGCACCTGTTAGACAAGGTGGTGGTCTCCGACGAAAGGACAAGCCCCGGTAAAGAACCGGAGACCAAGAAGGCCGGAAGGAGAATCCTGCGCCGGGTTTATGCCGCAACGGTTCCGCACGATGGCAGACAGACCGCCGCCGTCCGGAAAATCCGTCCTGTTTCGCGGCGCTACCGTTACGGCGTAGCCGCCACATTGCTGTTGCTTGTCGGCATCAGTGCGGTGATCGGCTTCCGGGCGTTGGAGCGCACGCCGCAGCTTGTGGAGCTGGCGGCCTTGCAGGAAGTGGAGGAATTTACGTTGCCCGACGGCAGCAGGATCTACCTGAACCGGGGCAGCAGGCTCACCTATGACGACCGGACATTCAACGACGACCGCCGTGAAATCCGTCTTTCGGGCGAAGCGTTTTTCGAGGTGGCGAAAAACCCCGCGAAGCCCTTTATCGTCTATGGAGGACAGACACGAACCACCGTGCGGGGGACGTCGTTCAACGTGAAAGCCTATCCCGGCGTGCGGGAGAACGTTATCTCGGTGCGCGACGGACGTGTCGAAGTGGAGAATGCCGGACACGAGGTGCTGGCCGTGCTGACGAGCAACCGTCAGATTACGTGGGACACGGCGACGCAGACCGCCCGGCAGGACACTATCGACTGGCAGCGGGCCGCCGGATGGAAAGACGGGCGGATGCTCGTACTCAACCATGCCGGACTGGACGAAATAAAGTTGAAGATGGAGCAATGCTACGGTGTCAGCATGACCATCGACCGGATTACGGACGGGCAGGTCAGCTTTTACGGCTCCTACCCGCTGGATGACGGCGGTGCGGCACTGTTGAAGGAGTTGAGTTGCATCTACGGCATCCACAGTAAGCGGCAGGGCAACCGGATCGAACTTTACCGCTAAGTCCCTTTCACAAGACCGGATTTTTTGAACCTTTTCGTTAAGCCGGGCGCAGAAGCCGAACTTGTTTGGATTATGCCGAGGCGAGAAAAGGTGCATGAATATGAATGGTTTTTCCCGCCTGATGGGAAGAACAGCCCTTACCATGCTTTTACGAAAATGAGTTAGTGTGATATAAACAGTTTATTTTAAGTGATTTGATTTTAACAAAAAAGAAAAAGATGGAAAAATTGAACATTTGGATACGGCGTTGCTGTATCGGCTTTATGACGGGAATCCTGCTGCTCTGTGCCGCGGATGTCGTCGCTGCGGACCAACAATCGGGCTTCCCGAAAGAACCCCTGATGGAGCGGCTTCAAGGGATTGAACGACTGAAAAAGGTCTTTATCTCTTTCGAGGGCGAAATGGTGAAAAACCTCACTGTTCAGCCTCTTGCCGTCGAGGGGAAAAGTGCGGACGAACTGATCGCCCAAAGCCTGCGCTCCACCACATTGTCCTATCTCAAAGTCAATGAAAACCGCTATGCTATTGTCCGGAAGAATGCGGACGACCAACCTGCCCCCGCCCCCCAGCAGACCGCCGCAAAAGGCAAAGGCACGCTGTCGGGCACGGTGGTCGATAAGAACGGTTTTCCCGTGCCGGGAGCGACGGTGATTGTCGCGGGCACGACGACCGGAACGTCCACCGATGTCAAGGGACACTACTCCCTCGAAC
>CAZMAE010000171.1:0-3876 GCA_964564205.1 uncultured Odoribacter sp.
CACAAATAGATAGATATTCAGTGCGATATAAATAAAAGAGGTGTGATGATAAGTTGTTATAAATATTATTTCTCGGCGAACAAAGAGTTGTATATTGAGGTTGGCCGTAAGTATGGAGTACGGCCTTTGCAGGTTTACCAGTTGGCGCATGGGAAAAAAGCGAAAAACAAAAAAGAGTTGGAGGTCCTTCGGGAATTGAGGGAACGTAACATAATCAGGGGAGTAAATATGTAAAAACGGCGTGTACCGATGAAGTCTTGTGCTCAAAGATACACGCCGATTTAAAGTTTGCTGAATGCTTGGAACGGTCTCCTTATTTCTTCTTAAAGAGATTTTGCAAGCCGTTCAGTATATTTCCTTTCAATTCTTTTTCTGCTTCTTTGGTTACCGCCTTGATGGCTTTGGACAAATCCGGTTTGATCACTGGTTTGGCAAGCGTTCCTTCAACTTTGGCATCCAGGTCTAAATTTTGGATATTGCCTGATCCCGGGATAGACTTCAATAAATTGTTAATGTCTTTTCCAAAGAATTTGCGGTCGACGTTCATGGATAGCGTATAGTCTAATTTCCCGTCAACGCTTTGGTTGCCGTAGATCGTAACAGGGTTGCCGGCAAACGAGGTTTTGAAGGGTTCAACGGTGATATTTCCGTCCTGGAGTTTAAAATCGATCTTGAGCTTACTGATGCTTATCCGGCTGAGTTCATCATTTTTCAGGACCGTGGCCAACTGATTCATTGCCGGATTGTCATGGATGAGAATACCTTTGGATTCAAGATAACCGTTTCCGTTTGCGGTTGTCATGACCGGGCTCATTTCCTGGTCGAGCAGGGCGGCAAAGTGCATGGCTGCCGATATTTGACCTTCACAATTCATGGCCACCGGAATGCTTTTCTTGATGAAGGAGAAAGCATTATATGCGGCATTGATGTCAAAGTCGGAGACCTTTAAGTTCAAATCGACTTTCGGTTCCCTGGGATTGGCTGTACTGTATTTGCCGTTCATCACCATCTGTCCGTTCAGCATTTCCATGCTCAGATTCTTTAAAGTGGCGATAGCATGGTCGAGCGTTACATCCCCGCTGACATTTTGGATCTTGAGTTTGTCGAAAATAATAGTGTTGATCCGGGTAGAGAACCGGACATCGATATTTTTAGGTATTTCTAAGACACCGTCAGCTGCATTCGGTTGCTCTGTTTCCCGGACGGCTGGAATGCTGTCTTGCTTTAAGGTATCGGTTTGGGCTGAACGAACCTGGGCTGCAATGAATTCGTTGAGATTGATGAGATTGGAAGTCAGCGAAAAATCGCCTTTTAAAGTCTCGTTTTTTAGGATATAGGGCAAATAATTGGAGAGTTTCCCCTGTAATGTAAAGTCGGAGGAATAGACGTTTGCCTGTAGCTTATTGAGATTCAGGTAAGCTGGTGTGATAACCACGCTTCCCTGCGGAATGGAAATGCCCTGGGGAAATTCGTTGTTGACAAACAAAATATCTTTGAAGGCAATATTTCCTTTGGCCATGAATTTTTCGTATTCTTCTTTTTCAATGTACTGATATTTGCCTTGAAAGGTCATGTCTGTGGTGATTATTCCTTCCAGGGTAACTTCTTTCAGAGGAATGGCTTTTTTTAAATTGGCAAAATTGATGCTTCCTGTTGCACCTCCGTCCAATTGAGGATCATTGGGGTTCAGAAGGTTGAGAAACATGCTGAAAGGATTGCCGGCAATGTCGAACGCCAATTTGGTCAGTTGTATCCGGGTTGAATCGACAGGTCCTCCGGGATTGCTGACATTCAGGTCGATATTTATCTTGCGGATGGATTCCGGCAGATCAGGGTAGTGGATGGAGGCATTATTCACCAATAGGCAGGCCTGTATCATTGGGAGATGATTTTCGAAATATTCACCCTGGACCGCTATATCCAGCTTGAATTCCCCGTTGGTTTCCAAACCTGCGGTGTGTTGCTGTAAAGTTTTTGGAATCAGTGATAAAAGGCTTTTGAATTGGGTATCGGGAGCATTGAGTTTCAAATCCACATTGTATTTGTCATTGGCAAGGCCTACACTACCGGTTAAATTCAGAATCAGGTCGTTCAAAGCCAATTGATTTTCCTGGATGCTGAATATGTTATCTTCAAAGTTTGCCGCTAGTTTGGCTTGCCAGTTAAGATCGGTATTATTGATCCATACGCTGTTTTGCTGGCGGAAAGAAATATTGTTTAAAGCTAAGAGGACATCTATTACAGTATTTTGGGCAGAAAGATTTCCCGATATATTCAAGTCGATGTCTCCGATGCTGGCGTATGTGGAGTTTTGATAATCCTTGTAGGCAAGGTATAGGTTCTGGATAGAAATATCCTTTAATGATAAACCTTTGTCCGGATTGTTGCTTTTTTCTTCCGGATGGGAGGGAGCTTCTTCCGGATCGGTTGCGCTTTCTGCAATCAGGATATCCCAATTGGCTTTTCCTGCAGTATCTACAACCGCCAGCAGTCTGCTGTCTTTCAATAGAATGCGGTTGACTATCAGCTCATCGCCCGAGATCAGGGATTTTAAATTGACCGAAGCTTCAAAAAGAGGAATATCGGCAATGGTATCTCCTGCAAATTCATTTTCGCCGGTGACGGTGACATTTTTGAGGGAGACGTTTAAGTTCGGGAAACTTTTAAACATACTGAGGTTCAGGTCTCCGATTTTCAATTCTGCTTTTATATAGCGCGACGACTGGCTCTGAATGATCTGAAGAATGTCGCCTTTAAAAAACACCGGAATGATTAGTAAGGCACCCAAAATAACAATCAGGCATATAAATGCGATAAGTAATCCTTTTTTCATGATAGTATTTTTAAGTTTGAAAAATTGCAATCCTCTGCTGGTCTACAAAGATAGTAAATAGCCTGACTTATTTGAAATAAGCTTTTATTTTTTTGAGCTTATGCCGGGCTAACACTTTATTTTGTTCCAGGGTGTCGTAGGATATGTGCCGGTATTTTTTCTTGGCATTAAAAATCATTTGTACGTCTTCATATTCCAGGTAGGGATGGCGTAATACAGCTTTAAAGCTCATGGTATCCAGGTCGGACTTTTGGATGAGGTCCGGATTTACATGAAAAAGGTGTGCTGAGGAATCAACATCGAAGTATTTCATGTTCAACTCTTTTAATTGACTGACAGTGTAAAATCCGCCTAGTCTTTGCCTGTATCGAATAATTCTGGAGGCATAGTAGGGACCAATGCCCTTGATTTTAATGAGGGTGGTGCTGTCGGCGGTGTTGAGTTCCACCGGAAAAGCAAGTTTGGGTTTGGGGGACGGAATGAAAGCCGGTGTGAATTTCACGGAGTCCTTGGGCATAAGCAAAGAATCGTCGGCACCGGACATCGGTATCGGCAAAAGGTAGAGAGACGGTGATTTTGGACGTATGTGCCTTGGGATCCCGATAATTGCTGCGATTAGAATAAGGAGTACGATGATTCCTTTTCTCTCTGAAGTACTGAAAAGCATGGCCTGTATTTTTATAGATTTAGCTCTCAAAATTTACGACTTTTTGAGGAAATAGAAAAGTTAATCGGTTGAAAATCCGGATCGGAGGAAGACAGGTGAGCAAGTAATACTGACTGGATCTCAAAAAAAATCTTTTCTTTTTTTGCATCTGACGAAAAACTCTCTATATTTGCACCCGCAATTGAGAACATTGTGGCCGATTCAGTAGCTCAGCCGGTAGAGCACAACACTTTTAATGTTGGGGTCCTGGGTTCGAATCCCAGCTGGATCACTAAAGAAGGTCTTCAGCAATGAAGATCTTTTTTTTTTCATGTATGACGGGCATGTCATGGCGCATAGTAAAAAAGCTGTGTTTAGGCATAAAGATTACAGAGGC
>CAZMAE010000172.1:0-10347 GCA_964564205.1 uncultured Odoribacter sp.
CGTATCGGCCTACGCTCAGCGCTTACTCGATGGTCTGGAAACCCTCGAATGGCCGGAATCGCTGAAAGACATACAACGCAACTGGATCGGACGTTCCCAGGGTGCCGATGTGATCTTCAAGGTAAAAGACTCCGATGTGCGACTTAAAATTTTCACGACCCGCCCCGACACCATTTACGGCGTAAGTTTTATGGTTTTAGCGCCAGAAAGCGATTATGTCGGGCAGTTAACCACACCCGACCAGCAAAAAGCAGTCGGCGAATACCTGGAATATGTCGCCAAACGGACGGAGCGGGAGCGCCAAAGCGAAGTCAAAACAGTGACCGGAGTCTTTACGGGTTCCTATGCCGTAAATCCCTTCACCCGGGAAAACATACCCGTATGGATCAGCGAATATGTTCTGGCAGGCTACGGGACCGGTGCCATAATGGCTGTTCCGGCCCATGACAGCCGGGACTATGCTTTTGCACGCAAATTCAATTTGCCTGTCATCCCGGTGATCGATAATGGCCAGCCGACAGACCTGAGCGAAAGTTCATACGATGCCAAGGAAGGGAAAATGATCAATAGCGGTCTGATCAACGGCATGGAAGTGAAGGAAGCCATCCGATTCATTGCCGCAGAAGTGGAAAAACGGGGCATCGGAAAAAGCAAAATCAACTACCGCCTACGGGATGCCATTTTCAGCCGTCAGCGGTATTGGGGCGAACCCTTTCCTGTCTATTACAAAGAGGGAATACCCTATATGATGGAAACGTCAGAGCTACCCTTGGAATTACCGGAAATCGATAAATATCTGCCGACAGAAACCGGTGAACCTCCGCTTGGACGGGCTGAAAATTGGAACACGAAAGAAGGCTATCCCATTGAATTGAACACGATGCCGGGATTTGCAGGTTCCTCCGCCTACTATCTCCGTTACATGGACCCGCACAACGATCAGGCCTTGGTCAGCAAAGAAGCAAATCAATACTGGCAGGACGTCGATCTCTATCTCGGAGGAGCGGAACACGCCACCGGCCATCTGATTTATTCCCGCTTCTGGAATATGTTCCTATACGATCTGGGCGTAGTTTGCACATCCGAACCCTTCAAAAAACTGATTAACCAGGGGATGATTCAAGGACGCTCCAATTTTGTTTACCGGATTGTAGGCACCGATACTTTCGTATCCGCAGGATTGAAAGATCAGTATGAAACCACCGAAATCCACGTAGACGTAAACCTTGTGAAAAACGATATTCTGGATACAGAGGCTTTCAGAAAATGGATGCCCGATTTCGCCAATGCAGAATTCATTCTGGAAGACGGGAAATACATCTGCGGCTGGGGAGTGGAAAAAATGTCCAAATCCATGTTCAATGTGGTAAACCCGGACGACATCATTGCACAATTCGGCGCCGACACTTTACGGCTCTACGAAATGTTCCTGGGACCGCTCGAAGCACACAAGCCCTGGGATACCCAAGGCATCGACGGAGTTTACAAATTCTTACGCAAATTCTGGCGATTGTTCCAGCAAAGCGAAACCTTCGGGGTCAGCGAAGAAGCTCCCACACGGGAAGAATTGAAAATCCTGCACAAGACCCTGAAAAAGATCGAATACGACATCGAGAATTTCTCTTTCAATACTTCCATTCCGGCTTTCATGATCTGCACCAATGAACTTGCAGCTCTGAAATGCAACAAACGGGCGATTCTCGAGCCGTTAGTGATCGCTATCGCTCCTTATGCCCCTCATATCGCAGAAGAGTTATGGCACCTGCTGGGACACGAAAACAGTGTCACAACAGCCGTTTTTCCCGTCTGGGAAGAAAAATACCTCATCGAGGAAAGCTTTGATTATCCGGTTTCCTTCAATGGCAAAGTCCGCTTTAAACTGAATATGCCCCTCACAGCTTCCAACGCAGAAATCGAAGCTGCGGTCAAGGCCTCGCCCGAAGCGGTCAAATGGTTGAACGGAAAAGAAATCCGCAAGATGATTATTGTTCCGAAAAAGATTGTGAACGTGGTCGTCTCGTAAAAAAATCATCCCCCAAGGAGGGTGTCTGGAACGTTCCGGACATCCTCGGCTTATTTGCATTTCCTATCGGCAACTGAAATCCGATTTTCAAAGAGACGTTCTGACTTTTTAAACAACTCCTGTTTTATAAATCATCCTCCTTCAGCATATCAGGAACGACAAACCATACACAGCAGGTACCCACCCCTCCCAATAGAAACAGCAAAATCCTGATGTATATATTTTCAAGGAATAAAAAAGCCGAGACGGTGATCATGGTCCACATACAGGCAATGGAAATCAGTTTCCCTGTCCGGCTCATGCCCTGACGCGATTCATAACGGCGAATATATTTCCCAAGCGGTGAACGATGTAATGCATCATGCATCCTTTCAGAACTTCTGTAAAACAACCAGGAACTCAGCAAAACAAAGGGAGTCGTAGGCAAACCCGGAACAAAAATCCCGACGATTCCCAATAAAGCCGACACAATTCCAATAACAATAAAAAAGATTTTTTTCATGCAAACCCCTAATATTCCGAAAAAACAAAAACCCTTACAACGAAATGAAAGAGAACACAACTATCCGGATCATTCCGGGGTGAAAATAGCTTTTACACACTCCAGGTACCGTGTCAGGCTATTTGCTTTTTTTATCTGTTTCAGCCATTTCCGGTCTGTTGCAGGAAGGAAATAAAGCCATAGTGATTTCATCCGGTTCAAAAGTTGACTTTCTCCTTGCAAATAAGCCGAATAACCACCCAAAAGCTCTTCATGAAAACCGGCAAAAAGGGTCTTCCGTTCTTTTTCAGACAGCGGAGCTTCACCCTTCCATTCCCTGCAAAGGAAAGGAGAAGCCAGCATCCCCCGCCCCAAAGAAACGCCTTCCAACCGGGGATATCCGGTCAGTACACGGTGGATATCCTCAATGGATTTTAAATCACCGTTATACACAAGAGGATGCCTGCATACCCGGTAAAAATCACCGAAAGCATTCATTTGGACAAAGCCTTTATACTGTTGTTTGCCTGTACGGGCATGAACAGTAATATGAGCAAGGGGAAGAGCATTCAACGTCTCTGCAAGCGCCAGACACTCTTCCGCATTTTCCCAGCCAAGTCTCATTTTAATTGAAAACCGCACTTCCGGATAATCCCTCATCACAGCCATCGTCTCCCTCACCTGCTCCGGGAAAGGCAACATGCCTGCACCTTTGCGTCTCCCGGCAATTAACGGGAAAGGACATCCCAGATTGAGATCGATTTCACGATACCCCATCTTCCGGACCTCATCCGTCAGCCAACGGAATTCTTCAGGCGTACCCGGCAAAATCTGAGGCACCAGATGCGAAACTTTATTCCGTTCCGGCTGGATATCCCTCAGGTCCTTATTCCGTAAACCGCCTCTTTCCATCCGGATAAAGGGTGTATAATAAACATCTGCACTCCCGAAGTAACTGTCAAAAGCATTACGGAAAACATAATCAGTATATCCCTGCAAAGGAGCAAAGTGAATTTTATAAGCGGAGTTTGTATTCATACCCTTTCAAAATAACCGGACTGAAAGCAAAATCGCCACAGCACACCCGAAGCAATAGCGTAACGATTTTCTGTCTGCTGCTCCGTTCGACGGCAGGAGCAACAAATACTTCTCTTTACTCCTCAACGGCTTTTTTTACAGTCACATCATCCATGTAAAAAATAGGATAAAAACCATCATCGTCCAAGACATGACGGCCTATAAAAGCCTTGATGTTGTTGTCTAAAATGGAATATGAGGTCCGTATCCCATCAGCATCCCGCTTGACGCCCCGTTTAGCGGCATAATCCGCCATTTCATTCACCAGATCAAAACGGGAAAGATATTTCAGCAATTGCTTATAATCCTTGATATCCTTCATCTCTGAACGGTGACGATCCATGAAATCAAAAGTATATTCGTACAAATATTGATTTTTACGACTGACTTCCACCAAATAAACGGAATAACCGGTTGTATCTGCAGGTACGAAAATATCGGGCATCACGCCGCCGCCGCCATAGACCGTACGTCCGCCGACCGTTTCATATTTCAGCTTCTCATCGAAACGAATGCTATCTTTTTGCCCGAATTCCCCATGCAAAAGCCTTTGGTAAATGTCATCGTAATATTTCTCTTTCCCCTGATCATAAGGTTTCTGAATAGACCGTCCGGAAGGAATATAATAACGGGCTATCGTTAACCGTAAGGCCGAACCGTCCGGAAGAGGCCGTTGTTCCTGAACCAGCCCTTTCCCAAAAGAACGCCGGCCGATAATGGTACCCCGGTCATTGTCCTGTATTGCCCCGGCAAAGATCTCGCTGGCAGAAGCGCTGAACTCATTGATTAAAACAGTCAGGGGAATATGCTGAAATTTTCCTTTCCCATTGGATTTATAATCCATACGGGGATAAGCCTTACCCTGAGTATACAATATCAATCTCCCTTCGGGCAGAAATTCATTGACCATCTGGACAGCAATCGGCAGAATGCCCCCCTCATTGTCCCGCAAATCGACAATTACCTTGCGCATTCCCTGCTCCGTCAGGGAATTCAAGGCATGCACAAACTCCCCGTAAGTATTCATCCCGAAGGTTTTCACTTTGATGAAACCCACCGTGTCATCTACCATATAAGCAACGTCAACGCTTTTGATGGGTATGCTTCCCCGCGTCACCTTTTTTACAAAAGGTTTGCTTTCACCCCTGCGCACCAATGTAAGCACAACGTCCGTTCCGATTTCACCGCGCATCATTTTCATGATCTTATCGGTATCGATATTTTTTCCGGCAACTATCGAATCGTCCACCTGTATGATCCTGTCCCCATCTTTCAAACCGGCCTTCTCGGAAGGCCCGCCGGGAACAACTTTCACCACAGTCACCGTATCCAGATATTTATAGAACTGTACTCCTATTCCCCCGAAATTTCCGACCATCCCCTCATTCACCCGTTGTAAATCTTTTGCCGGAATATAGACAGTATGAGGATCCAGATCCTTTATCAACTGAACAATCGCATTTTCCTCGATCTCATTCATATCAACAGAATCCACGTATGAATAATTGATCATGTTCATAATCATATTCAATTTACTGTCCTGCAAAGAGCTGAAAATCTCCCTGCTTTCAGCGGTATGCTGACGTCTGTTCAACGCAGAATTGATCATCATCCCGGCTACTATTGCCAGTGCTATGATTACCGGCAAAATAATTACTCTCAATTTGTTGCTATACATATTTTCTAATATCAAAGTCCGATCTATTGCCTTAAATCTCAACCAAATCCACTTTTATGCCTGCTTTTTTCAGCAGATCAATCCCATCACAGCAGCGATACAATTCGGAATAAACCACTCTGATTATCCCCGCCTGAATAATCAGCTTCGCACATTCAATACAGGGAGAAGCCGTTACGTACAACGTAGCTCCTTCGCTGCTGTTACTCGATTTGGCCACTTTCGTGATGGCATTTGCTTCTGCATGAAGGACATAAGGCTTGGTATACCCCCCGTCGTCTTCGCACAAATTCTCAAAACCGGAAGGAGTTCCGTTATATCCATCCGAAATGATCGATTTGTCTTTCACAATCAATGCGCCGACCTGCCTGCGTTTGCAATAAGAATTTTCCGACCAGATCCTCGCCATTCTTAAATACCGCTCATCCAATAATCTTTGTTTTGAAGACTCTTCCATACCTGTCTGTCATTTCAGTCACCATATCCGGGATATTCCATTCAACCATTGTGAACAGAACTATTTTTTCCTTGTTCCTATGAAATCTATCATCTCATAGAATCTGACTTTCTTTTCTTCCGGCACTTTTATTCTATCCAAAGCCTCCCGGCTTTTTTGCAGATAGCATTCTATCTTTTGCCCGACTGCCTCTTTGACTCCCGCCCGGGAATAAATACCGGTAACCTCTTTGATTTTTTCCGCAGAATCGAACTTTTCTTTTTTCAGCCACTCCGTCAAGAGCGCTTTATCTTGCTCACCCGCCAATTCCAGGGCTTTGATCAACAGATAAGTCTTTTTATTGCACAGGATGTCTCCTCCGATCTTCTTTCCGAACTCTTCCACATCCCCGTACACATCCAGATAGTCATCCTGCAACTGAAACACCAGTCCCAGGTATCCTCCGAAATCATACAAAGCATTATACTCATACTCCGGCGCTCCTGCAATTAAAGCTCCGTGCCGCATACTCCCTGCAATCAACACCGAAGTTTTCAGATAGATCATCCGAATATATTCCTCTTCCGTCACGTCCTCCCGGGTCTCGAACTCCATATCGTATTGCTGTCCCTTGCATACATCCATAGCCACCTGATTGAACCCGTCGATAACCTTCCGCAAATAGGCGTCGTCCACCGTCTCAATGTATTTATAGGCAGTAATGGCCGCAGCATCCCCACTCAAAATGGCAACATTGCTATTCCATTTTTTATGAACCGTCAGACGGCCGCGGCGCAACTCCGCGTCATCCATGACATCATCGTGCAAAAGAGTATAATTGTGGAAAATTTCTATGCCGATGGCCGATTTATAAGCTTTCTCTATATCATCGCGGTACATATTATAAGCCATCAGGGTCAACACCGGCCGCAACCGCTTTCCCCCGTCTTCCATAATATACCGGATGGGTTCAAACAACGAATAAGGAACTTCGACATATTCCTGCTTGTCCAATTCTGTTTTGATTAGCTCTCTGAGTTGTTCTATTGTATACATGACTACTTTCGTTTAGCAAGCTGCTAAATTAAAAAAAGATGACGGATATTCAACGGGAAGAACTAAATTTTTAATAATGAAACGCAAAGATCATCAGAACCGGTTTGACAACCGGCCACCTTATCCCCGGATCCATCCGCCATCCCCTCAATATAAACCGATCATTTACAATTTTCCAATACCTGACGGGCAATTGTTCCATCGACATCCTGATCTTCTCCAAAAACTGCCTGCCGCTCGTTAAATCGTCTTTCAATTTCGAGGATTGTATCATCCCCAATCCCCGCCTCTCCCAAACGGGTAGGCAAGCCCAAGCTTTTAAAGAAAGCCTCGGTCCGGCGAATTGCCTCATCCGCCCTTTCCTCCTCCGATCCCTGTACGATCCCCCAAATCCGTTCTCCGTAGTGAGCAAGCTTCGCTTTCTTTTTCATTTTCAAGGTCCGTAGCAAACCAGGCAGCACAATGGCCAAAGTGGCTCCATGCGTAAGGCCGTGCAAAGCCGTCAGTTCATGACCGATCATGTGCGTAGCCCAGTCCTGCCGCACTCCTAAGGCAATAAATCCGTTCAAGCCCATGGTCGCACAAAGCATAAACTCCGACATCAGGTGATAGTCATCCTGTTTCCGGAGAATCTGAGGTGCTATCCCGATCAATGTATGCAAAATACCTTCCGCCCAGCGGTCCATCAGCATCGATTGGCCGGGAACGGTCATATATTGCTCCATCACATGCACAAACGTATCAGCTATACCGCAAGCAATCTGATACACCGGAAGGGTATAGGTTACGGTTGGATCTAAAATGGAAAACAAAGGATGATTCGAATGGAAAGGATACTTTTCCGCTGTATCCAGCCGGGAAATCACTGCCCCGTCGTTCATTTCAGAACCGGTTGCCGGTAAAGTCAGCACAGTCGCCAAAGGCAAAGCTTCCTTCACGGTCCCTTTCAACACCAAATCCCAGGCGTCCCCTTCGTAGAGTATACCGGCAGCAATTAATTTGGTCCCGTCAATAACCGATCCGCCTCCCACCGCTAACAAAAAATCCACCTGCTTCTCCTTGCCCAACTGAATGGCTTTGCGTAAAGTCTCTATTTTCGGATTGGCTTCAATCCCCCAGAATTCAATCACGTCAAAACCTTCCAGTGCTTTGCGGACTTGTTCGTACACTCCGTTTTTCCTGACGCTTCCTCCGCCAAAAGTAACCAATATCCGTTTCCCTGCCGGTATTTCCTTTGCCAAACGGGCAATCATACCTTTACCAAAAATCAATTTGGTCGGATTTTGAAAAATAAAATTTTCCATAATGATCAAAAATAGCATTAAACATTTACAATCCCGGAGCATCTACAGCAAACTGCCTATTCTTGCTCCTTCACATTTTTCTTACCTTCACAAAGGTACGATTTTCAGATCTATTTTACATCCCCGGAGAAATTATTCGACCCGGGAATCATACACAATACAGCAATACCGACTGTTGCCCCATACAATTTCATACAACAGAAGCTGTTGGCATTTTATTTTCAAATTCAGCATCACAAGTTGATTTCTCTCAAGAAATTTACTACTTTTGTCTCCCGGAAAATTTTGGCTGAGTAGTTCAATGGATAGAACGGAAGTTTCCTAAACTTTAAATTCGGGTTCGATTCCCGGCTCGGCTACCATTAACACCTCCCTGCAAAGAAATAAAGAAAAGCCCCGCCACCGACAAGCCGAATCCGGCAGGGAAAACAAGCTGACAACCGTCGACTAACCGTCCCCGACTGGGAAAATAAGCTGACATCCGTTGACTAACCGTCCCCGGCTGGGAAAACAAGCTGACGTCCGTCGACTAACCGTCCCCGGCTGGGGGGGACATACTCCACCACAGCAGGCTGATATTCCCGCATGGAATAGAGTCCTCTGTGACCGTAGAGTAAAATTCCGGAACCGCTAAAATTATTCCTCCAAATCAGTGTGACCATGAGCACGCAGGAGAAGACAGGACACAAAACTCGACTTAAGTATTTATACCCTTAAAAATGTCGGAATAAAGGCCGATCTTTGCAAACCGGAAAATGGAGAGATGAAAAAGATTCTCCTTTCCTGTCTTTCGGCAGCCGCTTGTGTACTGTTGTCTGAGATCGTGTCGTACGACGGACGGAACGACCTTTTGATGGTGCAGGTCATGGCGACGGGAATGTTCTAAAGAAAAATAATTTATCTTGATAAAATATGAAAAAATTCTGGGAAAAATTTTTAGTCGAGGACTGGGTGGTCGTATTGATGTCGATTCCGCTTCTGCTGATTGCGGGCTTCGCCACCTTCCTCCCGTCGCTCTCCATCCCCTCGGACCTGCGTTCGATGGGGGCATGGCTTAATATCGCCGTTCTCTTCGCGCTGGCGCTGGCGGTTCTCTTTGCGGGCAACAAACTGCTGAAGCGGCCCCTGCGCGGTCTGCTCTTGTCGTTCGTGGTGGTATTCACCGTGGCGGCGCTGGCTCTTTGGGTAGCCAAACTCAAGATGGTCTCCTACTACGGCTTCGAGGCGGTCTTCTTTTCGGTGATTTTCGGCCTTTTGATCCGCAACTGCTTCCATATCCCCGAATGGCTGAAACCCGCCATTCAGGGCGAGTTCTTCATCAAGATCGGTGTGGTTTGCCTGGGAGCCACCATCCTGTTCCGCGACGTCATGCGTTCGGGATCCATGGGTTTGGTCCAGGCTCTGGCGGTTGTCAGCATCGTCTGGTTCTTCGCCTATCTGCTGGCCCGCAGGCTGAGGGTCGACCGTGCAGCGGCCATGACACTCTCCAGCGGCGTCTCCATTTGCGGCGTTTCGGCCTGCATTACCGCCGCCAGAGTAGCCGGCACCGACGACAAAAAACTGTCCTACATCGTCTCGATCGTCCTGATTATCGTTGTCCCGATGATCTATCTCATGCCCTGGCTGGCTGAACGCATCGTCCCCCTGCTGACCTCCGACCCTGTCGTACAGCAGGAGATCGCCGGCGCTTGGATCGGCGGCACGATCGACACGACCAGCGGCGTGGCCGCCTCTTCGGAGATGGCTTTCGCCACTGCGGGCGATCTGGCGAACAAGACGGCCGTGATTGTCAAGGCGACGCAGAACGTACTGATCGGCGTAGTGGCCTTCTTCATCGCCCTCTATCTTTCGACCAAGGGTGAAGACGGCCGTTCGCAGCGGCCCTCGCTGGGCATCGTGTGGGAGAAGTTCCCCAAATTCATCCTCGGTTTCGTAGCGGCTTCGCTCGTTTTCAGTCTCTGCCAGTCGAACGGCATCTTCCCCGATGCCGACCAGTCGAAACTCGCGGAAACGAGCTTGGCGAAAACCTTCTCGTCGCTCTTCTTTTCGCTGGCGTTCGTCTGCATCGGTTTGGACACCCGTCTGAAGGACATCGTTTCGCGGGAGAACCGCACCACGCTCTATGCCTTTCTGGGTGCCCAGTGCTTCAATATCGTAGCTACGTTCCTGGTGGCCTGGTTGCTGTTCGGCATCGTGAAGCCCGCTTTCGGATTGTAAATCAGGCGGATCGCGTTTCGGGGCGGACCGAGCCGATCCGCCCTTGGTTTTTATTCTGCCGGTATAAAATTCTCG
>CAZMAE010000173.1:0-14003 GCA_964564205.1 uncultured Odoribacter sp.
GATGATGATGAATTGTTTGAAATATTGAAAGAGGAGGCGGATGTCAGAAAGGTGCTGGAATATTTCCGTACTCCGTTTAATGAGTCACTGGATAAATTACTGGAGGCTGGGAAGGTGGAAAATATACCGCTGAACTTTGTCCTGGATGCATTGAATATTCCCGGCATTGACAGGTATAAAGCTGACTTGCTGGCAGCTCGTTTCGATTATATTTATGAATTGTCGTTAGCTACGGTGAATGAAATTGCTGCTGTTGAGGGAATTCGCAGAGAAGAAGCAGAAGCTGTGGTCCGTTTTTTCCGTCATAATGAAAAGATGGTACGGAAATTGAATACCCTGAACATTTATCGGATGCAGGAAAAGTCGGTGGATAACCTGATTGCCGGAATCGAGAGATCGAAGTCAGCGGGTTTTGCCGCTTTGCTGAATGCTTTGGGAATACGCTATATCGGAGAAACGGCAGCCCGTAATTTGGCAAAAAGTTTTCGGACGATGGAAAATTTGATGGAAGCCACTTTCGGACAACTGAAAGATGTGGAGGACATCGGAGAACAGATGGCGAACAGTTTGCTGCGGTGGTTCGGAAAAGAAGAAAACTGCCGGATAGTGAAACGTCTCCTGGAGTATGGCGTAGAAGCACAAATAAAGGAGAAGAAGGGAGAGAGTGATCAGCTCGCTGGACAGACTTTTGTGATTACCGGCACGCTGTCGCGGCCGCGGGAATATTTCAAGGAGATGATTTTGAACGCGGGAGGAAAGGTCAGTGATGCCGTTTCTGCAAAAACAACCTGTTTGCTGGCCGGGGAAAATGCCGGAAGCAAATTGAAGAAGGCACAAAAGCTGGGAACGAAGATTTTAACGGAAGAGGAATTCTGGCAATTACTGGAGTAAGTATTATAGATTATGACACAGAACGAAAACAAGAAATTGCAGGAAATAATGACATTGGCAGGCGAGGAAGCAAGGCGTTTGGGAAATACAAGGATATCTCCCGAGCATTTGTTTTTGGGTATTTTGCGTTTAAAGCAGGCTTGGGCCATCGACGTATTGATTTCTCTGGGCATAGATTTTTATGAGGTGAAATCCAAAATAGAACAAAAACTGGGACGTCAGCGGAATAAGGGAGGCGACGTGCCTGAAAAGCTCGATCTTACGCTGGCTGCCAACAGCATTTTGCGGCGGGTGGCGGAAGAGGCCTGGAAGTTGGGGGATGAGGAGGCGGAATCCGAGCATTTGATGTTGGCTATGCTCCGGAATCAAGCCGGATTCGTGACCAAACTTTTTAATTCCATGGGAGTGGATTATGAAAGGTTCAAGGAACAGTTGTTAAAGGAGAAGACCCGTATGCAGTCGGATTTTGGTGAAGATGCCGATGAAGATGAAGGGGAGGAAGAATCCATGTATAATCCTTATCGTCAAAATGCTCCCTCTAAGTCGGATACTCCGGTATTGGATAATTTTGGTATGGATATCACCAGAGCGGCAGAAGAAGGGACGCTGGATCCCATTGTCGGCCGCGATCGGGAGATCGAGCGGCTGGCACAGATCCTGAGTCGACGGAAAAAGAACAATCCGGTATTGATCGGAGAACCCGGGGTGGGAAAATCTGCCATCGCCGAAGGCTTGGCTATCCGTATTGTACAGAAGAAAGTGTCGCGGGTTTTGTTCGATAAGCGGGTTATTGCTCTGGACATTGCTTCCATTGTGGCCGGGACAAAATACCGGGGGCAATTTGAGGAGCGGATGAAGGCGATACTGAATGAATTGGCGAAGAATAAGAATATTATTTTGTTTATTGACGAGATTCATACCATTGTGGGAGCCGGTGGTTCAGGCGGTAGCTTGGATGCCGCCAATATGCTGAAACCGGCTTTGTCGCGTGGGGAGATCCAATGTATCGGTGCGACCACGCTGGATGAATATCGTCAGAATATTGAAAAGGACGGGGCGCTGGAAAGGCGTTTCCAGAAGGTTTTGGTGGAGCCGACCTCTTTGGAAGAGACGGTAGAGATTCTGAATAATATCAAGTCGCGTTACGAAGATCATCACAATGTCCGTTATACGGACGGAGCCATCAAGGCTTGTGTGAAACTGACGATGCGGTATGTCTCCGACCGGGCGCTTCCGGACAAGGCTATTGATGCGCTGGACGAGGCTGGGTCGCGGGTTCATATCGCTAATATTGTTGTTCCGCACGTGATTGAAGAATTGGAAAAAGCCGCTGAGGAGATCAAAGAGAAGAAGAAAGAGGCGGTTAGACAGCAGAATTTTGAAGTAGCTGCAGCTTTCCGTGATAAGGAACGGCAATTGCTGGCCCGTCTGGATCATGAGAAGGACAATTGGCAGAAGGAGCTTAAGGAAAACCGTGTAGTGGTGGATGAGGAGAGTGTGGCTGAAGTGGTAGCCATGATGACAGGAGTTCCGGTGAAGCGTATCGCTAAGACCGAGGGAATGAAGTTGTTGCAGATGCGGGAAGAACTGGCCGGCAGTGTGGTGGGACAGCAGGAGGCGATTGAAAAGATTGTCAAGGCGATCCATCGTAACCGTGCGGGGTTGAAAGATCCCAACCGTCCTATCGGTTCTTTTATATTCCTGGGGCCGACGGGAGTTGGAAAGACCCAGTTGGCCAAAGTGCTGGCTCAATACCTTTTTGATACGCAGGATTCGCTTATCCGGATCGATATGAGCGAGTATATGGAAAAGTTTGCGGTATCCCGTTTGGTGGGAGCGCCTCCGGGATATGTGGGATATGAAGAAGGCGGACAGCTGACGGAAAAGGTTAGAAGGAAACCTTATTCGGTGGTTTTGTTGGATGAGATTGAAAAGGCGCATCCCGATGTGTTCAATCTTTTGCTTCAACTTTTGGATGACGGGCAGTTGACGGACAGTCTGGGACGGCGTGTGGATTTTAAAAATACCATTGTAATCATGACTTCCAATATTGGCAGCCGCCAGCTGAAGGATTTCGGCAGGGGGATTGGGTTTACCACCGATGACCGGAACGGGGATAGCGATTATGCCAAAAGCGTGGTCCGGAAAGCTTTGAAGAGTGCTTTTTCGCCTGAATTCCTGAACCGTATCGATGATGTCATTGTGTTCAATCCTTTAAGTAAGGAGGATATCCATAAGATCATCGATATCGAGCTCAAAGGTTTGTTGAAAAGAGTCAGTGATTTGGGTTATCATGTACAGGTTTCCGAAGCCGCCAAAGACTTCCTTACGGAGAAGGGCTACGATCCTCAGTACGGTGCGCGTCCTTTGAAGCGGGCTATACAGAAATACCTGGAAGACGAACTGGCTGAAGTGATTATCAAAGGGGAGGTGGCCGAAGGGGCAAGCCTGGAGGTGGATTGCGATAAGGAAAACGATAAGTTGATGATAAGGCTGTGATGGCAAAAGGCCGGGAAGAATCCGGCCTTTGTTTACTATTCTGAGCAGATATCCACTTGTTTTTCAATAAATTGATCTAGCGAAATGAAAGATTCGGTTTTGGCGATGCCCGGAATATTCTGCAGAGTATTGATGAGAATGTCCATGAGATGCTGATGGTTGTTGCACCGTATTTTCAGAAAAAAGGAATAATGTCCGGTGACGAAGTGGCATTCAATAACCTCGGGGATTTTCTCAATCTCTTTGACAACGGTTTTGTAGTGTGAAGCGTTGTCGAGGATGACGCCGATGAAAGCGCAGATTTTGAATCCCAGGGCTTTGGGTTTGACAATAAAACGGGAGCCTTCGATGATGCCGGCATCTTCCATTTTTTTCACCCTCTGATGGATTGCGGCGCCCGATATGCCGCATTCGCGTGCGATTTCCAGAAATGGAACTCTGGCATTTTTCACCAGGTAGGAAAGGATTTTCCTGTCTATGTCATCGATTTGATATTTCATAGGATTATTTTTTTCGTAGGCGTTATCTGAAATTCAATACACTGTACAGCTGTTTCCGCTGTTTGTAATAGTTCTTTCCCTCTTCGTTGGTAATGCTTTTTATGACGTTGTCGATGAGGTTATTGAATATAGTGGCGAAAGTGAATCCTTCGGGTGGGTAGATTTCAGGGTTATGGATGTCGTTCAGTTTGGCTATATACATCCTGGCGATCATTTCGCTGGAAATGTCCTTTTTATACATGCCTTGCTGCATACCTTTTTCGATGTTGATTTTGATTTTTTCGTAAATAAAGTCGGACCGTTCCTGCAAATGCTTTGCAAAGATTTCCGGATAAATCCGGGACAAGGTAATGGTGACAGAAGGCGTAACGTTGAAGAAACGGTTGTTGATCTCATTGCTGACGATCAGCATGATATCGATAGCATTCCATCCTTCGAAATTGTATTCGTTGAAAATTTCCTCGAAACATTTTCTTTCGTGTTCGAGGATGGCGCTGATCATGTCTTTGCGGTCCGTGAAATTTTCTTTTAGCTCGTTTAGTGTCAGACCGACTTTGGCCAGATGTTCTTCATTAAAATCGTTAATGCCGTAGCGGGCGATGTAATTCCGCAATTTTTCGGCGAGCATATATCTTTTTTCAGTCATTTGTAGAAAATTCTATTAGCTGCTGTAAATATAGCAAACAAAATCCGATAGCGGCCACTAAAAGTTGTAAATTATCATTATTCGGAATATTTTTCAGAATAGTTCGTTTTACATTGTGAATTGTTTTAATCGGAATTAATGACGGACAGGACTTTGTAAGTCATCCGACAATTTATACCTTTGTGCCTAACCTTGAGGCCGGGTGTCTGGAAGAGGACCATGCTGAAGGCGGTTGAAAATCATAATTCTATGAGACAGGTATTAATCAGCATTTTGTTGTTTTGTTCGGTGGTGAGCCGGGGGACAGACAATAAGTCCCGTTTGGTGGTGGGGATCACCGTCAGTCATTTTTATCCCGAATGGTTAATGATATATAAGCACGAGCTTTCGGAAGGGGGATTGAAGCGTTTGCTGGATCAGGGGAAGGAGACGATGGCGGATTATCATTATCTTTTTTCGCAAACGGGAGTAGATCAGGCGACCATTTATACGGGGTTATTGCCGTCCGAACACGGGGTGATTTCTCACGATTGGTATGACCGTCTCCGCAACAAAAGGCAGAATAATGTGTTGAGTGATAAGTATCGTTTGACAGGTGAACCGGGGGTCGGACTGAGTCCCGGTAATCTGCAAGCTTTGACGTTAGGAGGCGCCATGAAGATGAATAATGCGTTTTCGAAGGTTTACAGTGTTTCTGTTAATGGGGAAGAGGCGGTGTTAAGCGGTGGAAGTTGTGCCAATATGGCGATCTGGTTGAGCGAGGAAACCGGGAAATGGGTTTCTTCGGATTTTTATGTCGATACGTTGCCACGCTGGCTGAACCGTTACAATGCTGCTATGGGAAGTGATTATTATATCCGTCGGGGATGGATGTCGCTGGCGGATGAAAACGGCAGTTCTTCGATGATCAGAATCAAAAGCAAGGTGGGATTGAACAGCGGTTTTTATTATGATCTGGCACAGGCGAAACGTAAATACGATACTTACCGGATTCTCAAGGCAACCCCTTATGCAAATGACATGGTGGCTGATTTGGCATTGGAGTTGATCCGGGCTGAGCGATTGGGGGGAGATAACGATCCGGATTTACTGTCTCTTCATTTTTCGTGTCTTGACTATATGAACCGGGATTTTGGGGTGTATTCCAAGGAATTCCGGGATGTGGTTCTTCGCTTGGATCAGCAGATCGTGAAATTGTTCAATGAACTGGACAGCCGGGTGGGGAAAGGGAATTATACCATTTTTCTGACCTTTTCGGAAGCCAGGGAATTATTGCCGGAAGAACTCAGTAAGATGAGGCTTCCTTCGGGGTATTTCAGCATATTTAAGGCGGTGGCCTTGTTGAAATCGTTTTTGAATTTGATATATGGCGAGGGTAACTGGGTGGCGGACTATGATTCGGGGCAGATTTATCTGGACCGTGCTTTGATAGAAGAAAAGAAAATTCCTTTGAAGGAGATACAGGATAAGATTGTGGATTTCTTAATCGAATTTGAAGGCGTGTCCCGGGTGATCTCCGCTTATGCCTTGACTCACAATGCTTCTTCGTCAGGTAGTGAACTATTGTTCCAGCATTCTTTTTCGCAAAAGAGAAGCGGTGATGTTTTGTTTGCTTTACAGCCTACATGGATTCCGGATTTGAAGGACAGGGAAGATAATTATGTCCGCTATAGCAAGCGGAATAAAGTACCGCTTTATTTCTACGGTGCAGGCGTTCCTTTGCATTTGCCCGCTGAAATGCAAATGACTGCTTTGATGCCGATGTTGTGTGACTTGTTGGGGATTCCGGTTCCCTATACCGCTGTCAGATAGTTTTGGACCGGGAGTTTATTTGAAATCAGTTCTTTTCGTATTTTATTTTTTTGATTCTTCGGTTATCGACTTCCAGAACGGTGAATTTGTGTTCATGGTAGGTGATTATGTCGTTTTTATGAGGGAGTTCTCCTTTGATTTCGAGTATCAATCCCGCTAAAGTGTCTGCTTCCCCTTCTATGTCTTTAAAGCTGTCCTGGTCTGCTTCGACGATTTTAATGAAATCATTGAGCAGGGTGCAGGCTTCAAAAACATAAGCATTATTAGGCAAACGGGTGAATGTTTCTTCTTTTTCGTCGTATTCGTCATTGATTTCTCCGACAATCTCTTCCAGAATATCTTCCATGGTAACAATGCCGGAAGTTCCCCCGTATTCGTCGACGACGATGGCTAAATGAACTTTCTTGATTTGGAATTCCTCCAGCAGGTCGTTGATTTTTTTTGTTTCCGGAACAAAATAGGCCGGTCGGATAAGAGATTGCCAGTGAAAGTTTCCGGGTTCTTTCAGGTGGGCGAGCAAGTCCTTTACGTAGAGAATTCCTTCTATGGTGTCGAGGTTCTCGCGGTAGACCGGCAGACGGGAGTATCCATGTTCGATCACTATATTTTTTACGTGTTCGAAAGAATCCTCGATGTCCAGGGCGATGATGTTGATGCGGGGACGGATAATATCTATCGCGTCGATGTTGCTGAACCGGACGATGCCTTCCAGAATTTCCTTTTCGTTGTTGATTTCCTCATCCTGAGTGAGCTCCAATGCTTTCGACAACTGGTCAATGGACAAACCGTCTTTTTTGGCGATGCGTTTGCTGATCACCGAAGTGGAGTTGATCAGTAAAAGCGATAGCGGCCGGAATATGAACGTCAGGAAGGTCAGTGGTCCGGCCATGAAAATGGCCGTGCGTACCTGTGCCCGGTTGGCATACAGCTTGGGCATGATTTCACCGAACAATAAGATGATAAAGGTGACCAGAATGACCTGTATTAAAAAGCCTAATACCGGATTGCGGGAAAAGTCGAATAACGTATTTACAAGATAGGTCGAGATGATGACGATGCCTACATTGACGAAATTATTCGTGATCAGTATGGTTGAGAGCAACAGATTTGGTTTTTTGTGCAAGTTGGCCACTTTGTCGCAACCTTTTTCTTTCAATTTGTCTAAGTCTGCCGGTGTCAGTGAAAAATAGGCTACTTCAGAACCCGATACTAAGGCAGAGCAAAGCAATAGAAATAAGAGTATGATAAGAAAAACGAGATCTATCCAATCAAAAGTGCCGCGGAATATACTTTGTGCCGCGTCATAAGCGCCTGTTTCCAAAATGAATGAAATTAGTTAAACAATAAGAAAACTGAAAGTTTCCGGATGAAAGTTCTTGTCTATTGGGGATCAATGGCCAAGAACTTTCGTCCGGAGGCTTTAGAATGGCAGATCGTCATTGTCGTCTGCCGGCAAGGGTGGATTTACCGGAGCGGATGGAGCTGTATTTGCCGGAGGTGAATATGACCGGTTGTCGTTGCCGCCCGCATCTCCGTCTTGCCTGAAGGAGAGCATTTGCATATTGTCGGCCCAGATTTCCGTGGTGTATCTCTTATTACCGTTCTGGTCATCCCACGAGCGGGTCCGTATCCGTCCCTCTATGTACAGCCGCATGCCTTTGCGTACATATTTCTCCACGATTTCTGCCTGTTTTCTCCAGAAAACAATGTTGTGCCATTCGGTCTGATCGACATTTTCTCCGTTTTTGTTCCGGTATCTCTCGGTGGTTGCCAGCCGGAGATTCGCTACCGCGACTCCGCCGTCCAGGTATCTGACATCGGGGTCAGCGCCTGCGTTTCCAATTAATATCACTTTATTTACCATAGCAATGACTTACGTTTTAGTGTTTGACTTCGTGTTTATTCCGGAATCTTCTTACACCTTGTTTACCTTTCGGCGGGTGAGCAGAATTGTCCACAAGTTACGAAAAATTGTCTCATTCCGGGTAAGAAAAATGCAGGATTTTTCTGAAAAGCGAAATTAAGGAAAAAAATCTGAAACAGAAAAATTTGACAAAAATCATCGTGTTTTTTTTATTCTTAATGGAAAAGCTTTATATTTGCAGACTGAAAATGGGATAAAAAGAAATAAATTACTGGATATTAAATATTTAAGAAAATGACAAAAGCGGATATTGTTAACGAAATTTCGAGAACGACCGGGATTGAAAAAGTTGCCGTTCAGGCAACCGTGGAGGCTTTTATGGAGTCAATTAAAAATTCCGTTGTTGAGGGTAAAAACGTGTATTTAAGAGGGTTCGGTAGTTTCGTAGTGAAAAGGAGAGCTGAAAAGACAGCCCGGAATATTTCAAAGAACGTAACTATCAAAATTCCAGAGCATTTTATTCCTTCATTTAAACCATCCAAGAGTTTTGTTAACGAGGTTAAGGGTAATGTTAAAAAATAAGAAAGGAGGAATTTATGCCAAGCGGTAAAAAAAGAAAGAGACATAAGATGGCGACACACAAACGGAAAAAGAGATTGAGAAAGAATCGGCATAAGAAGAAGTAAGATTCTTTGCGTTTGTGAGTAAGAATATAAACCTAAAGGCATTCGTCTTTAGGTTTATTTGATTAAAGGGGAAGAGATCATTTTGTGGAATTTTTATACCATAAAATAGCTGCGGAAGCTTGTCCGGCAACGGACAAGCGGCGGGGCGTGCCAGAGTGGTAAAAAAGGATATCTCGGTTTCCATTAAATTTAGTAACTTTGTAACCGGGCAGGGAAGAGGCAAGACCTGTCAGTATGCAGAAATAAAAAAATTAAGCAGTGAGTAGTGAGTTAGTCATAGATGTAAGAGCAGATGAGATAGTGATTGCTTTATTGCGGGAGAAAAAACTGGTGGAATTAACCAAGGAAAAGACGAGCATGCAATTTGCTGTCGGTGATATTTATCTGGGGAAAGTGAAGAAGATCGCGCCTGGATTAAATGCTGTCTTTGTCAATGTGGGGTATGAGAAGGATGCTTTTCTGCATTATCAGGATTTGAGTCCGCAGTTTCATTCGCTGGACAGTTATATTAAACAATGTATTGCCCGCAAGGGAATGCCGGTGTCCAGGTTGAAACTGGAACCGGAAATAAGTAAAGACGGTAAGATTTCTGATATCCTGACGGTGGGCCAGTGGGTTGCCGTTCAGGTGGCCAAAGAACCCATTTCAACCAAAGGGCCCCGTCTGACATCGGAATTGAGTATTGCGGGGAGGAATCTGGTGTTGATGCCGTTTTCGGATAAAGTATCCGTATCTCAGAAAATCAAGTCCCAGGAAGAGAGAAAACGTTTGAAGCGTCTGATTGAAAGTATCAAACCTAAGAATTATGGCGTTATTGTGCGCACGGTGGCTGAAGGAAAAAAGGTGGCCACTTTTGATGCCGAATTGAAAGAATTGGTGGAGAGGTTTGAAACAGCCTTTAAACATATCCGCGATATGGAGCCTCCCAAGCTGATTTTGGGAGAGATCGACCGGACCAGTGCGATATTGAGGGATATCCTCAATCCGTCGTTTGAAAATGTGTATGTCAACGACATTACCTTGAGTAAGGAAATCAGGCATTTCCTGAGTACGATAGCTCCTGAAAAGCAAGACATCGTTAAATATGTATTTCCTGAAATCCCCATTCTGGACCATTTCGGGGTCGATAAACAGATCAAGTCCTCTATGGGGAAGACCGTTTCGTTCAAAAACGGAGCTTATCTGATCATCGAGCATACGGAAGCATTCCACGTTATTGATGTCAACAGCGGAAACCGTACGAAGCTGGGGGACGATCAGGAGACTAACGCTCTGGAAGTAAACCTGGCGGCTGCCGAAGAGGTTGCCCGGCAATTGCAGCTTCGCGATATGGGAGGGATTATTGTTATCGATTTCATCGATATGCAAAAGGCCGAACATCGCCAGAAGCTCTTTGATAAGATGAAGGAGTGTATGGAGATCGACCGGGCAAAACACACCATTCTTCCCTTAAGCAAGTTCGGACTTATGCAGATTACCCGTCAGAGAGTCCGTCCTGCAATGACCGTAGATACGACGGAAATGTGTCCGGTATGTCATGGTACCGGAAAAGCAGAAGCGGCCATTCTCGTGATTGACAAAATTGAAGATGCCCTGGAATATTATGCCTGCGAAAAGAAAAACAAGCAGATTGTTTTAAAGGTCCATCCTTTTGTCGGGGCCTATCTGAAGAAAGGGTTCTGTTCCATAGGGAGAAAATGGGCTTTCAGATACCGGGTTGCGTTGAAAATCGTGGATGTTCCTTCCTATTATATCTATGAGTATCATTTTTATAATAAATACAACCTGGAACTTGAAAATTGAGATTTATAAAAGGAAAAGAGGGGGCTTCCCTTTTTCCCTTTTTTCTTTTCTCGCTGATTTTGTATCTGTAATCTTTCCTTCCGGTCTTTTTCCCTTCTTAAATAAATTTGAAAAACTTTTTTTGCTCATTAATTATATGTTAAACTCTGGAGGGATTCTCTGGCGGAAAAGAATTAATAATAATTTTGTATAGAAATTTTGCATCTCAGGGTGTAATGGTAAAAAAATCGGAACTATTTTAGTAATCATTTACATTATAAACTATGAAAAAAAAGGTCTTTGCTTTTTTATGGACTTTTCTGGCAGGAGTCGTATCTGTGTTTGCTCAGGTAGAAAATCCCGCCAGTTGGTCATTCTCTCAGAAAAGTCTGGGGAACAATGAGTATGAGCTGGTTTTAAAAGCGAGCTTAGAACCCGGATGGCATGTCTATTCCATGTATACCCCCAAGGGTGGGCCGACGGCCACTACATTGACCTTGGAAGAAGCCGGTAAGGGGGTATCATTGATCGGTAAAGCAATCGAAAATGAGCCTAAAAAGGAACAGGACGATACTTTTGGGGTTGAAGTCTGGTCGTTTGAAAATGAATATATCATTACTCAAAAGGTGAAGGTTACCGATGCGGCGCTGGCGTCTCTGAATGGAACGATTGAATATCAGGCATGCCGGGAAGGGCAATGTGTTATGTTTGATGAATCGTTTGCCGTCAAAATAGGTGAACCTGCCGTAAAAGAGACGGTTCAGGCTGCTCCTGCTGCCGATGAGGCGCAGAAGGACGAATCCTTGTGGTTGTTTTTCTGGGGTGCTTTTCTCGCGGGTCTGGCTGCCGTGGTGATGCCTTGCGTATTCCCGATGATTCCGATGACGGTGTCTTTCTTTATGCACGGAGATGCGAACAAAGCAAAGGCTAAAGCCAAAGCCGTATTCTTCTCTTTGTCGATTATTGCTATCTATACCGCACTGGGGTTGATTATTTCCATGTTGTTGGGACCTGATTTTATCAACTGGTTGAGTACCAACTGGGTGCCTAATGTATTTTTCTTTGTGATCTTCATGATCTTCGCCGCTTCTTTCTTCGGGGCTTTCGAAATTGTATTGCCTTCCTGGATTGTAAACAAATCGGATGCACAGGCGGATAAAGGGGGATATATCGGAGCTTTCTTTATGGCTTTCACTTTGGTGCTGGTGTCTTTCTCCTGTACTGCTCCGATTGTCGGGACCGTGTTGGTCGAGGCTGCCAGAGGATCTGTGTTGCGTCCGATTATCGGTATGCTGGGATTCTCGATCGCTGTAGCTTTGCCTTTCGGTTTCTTTGCTTTCTTCCCTTCTAAATTGAGCAACCTGCCGAAATCGGGAGGCTGGTTGAATTCAGTGAAAGTGGTATTGGGCTTTATAGAAGTTGCTTTGGGATTCAAGTTCCTGATGGTTGCCGACCAGACTTATCACTGGGGATTGCTCGACCGTGAAATATATATCGCTATCTGGGTGACGATTTTTACGCTGCAGGGATTGTATCTGATGGGGAAGATCAAGTTTGCGAACGATAGTGAACTGAAATACATCGGTGTTCCCCGGTTGGCATTTATCATCGCTACTTTCACTTTTGTGGTGTATCTGATTCCGGGTATGTTCGGTGCGCCTTTGAAGGCGCTGGCCGGTTATTTCCCGCCGCAGGAAACGATCGACTTCGATATCAACCGGATTGTACGGGATAATGTGAAACAGATCTCTGCCGGTGGTGTCACTACCGGAACTGTGCAGAAAGCTGAGGTTTGTGAAACTCCGAAATATTCCGATTTTCTGCATTTGGCTCATGGGTTGGATGGCTATTTTGATTATGAGCAGGCATTGAAGTGTGCACAGGCTCAGAACAAACCGCTCTTTATCGACTTTACCGGACACGGTTGTGTGAATTGCCGCGAAATGGAACAGTCGGTATGGTCGGACCCGCGTGTATTGAATATGTTGAAAAACGATTATGTGGTGGTGGCTTTGTATGTGGACGATAAAACCACACTGCCGGAAAACGAATGGTATGTTTCCGATTATGACGGTAAGAAAAAGAAGACCCTGGGTAAGAAAAATGCAGACTTCCAGATTAAGAAGTTCGATTCCAACGCACAGCCCAACTACATTTTGCTGGATAGCCGCGGCGGAAACGACAATGATCTGAGACCGCATGTGTTGGCTCCTGCCCGGGGACACAATTTGGATCGGGATGCCTTCGTCGAATTTTTGAAACAAGGTTTGGAAGAATATAAGAAAAGAGGAAATAATTAATTGACTCTTGACTGATCATTAGGTACCCCGGCTCCGGGGTACATAGAAAATCGCTAACAGTTAAATGATTGACTCGTTAGCGATTTTTGTTTATAGCGATTGTTCCCAAATTGTTCCCAATGAGTCACGGGCAGCGATGACGGCACGGTCTATCCCCACACGTGCAAAAATTTTGGATCTTTATTTGAGCATCAGTCATTCGCCTTATGACAGCAGCCATTTCCATGCTGGAACGATATTTATCGTCTTGCCGTCTCGCTCCAGAATCGCCTCTTCATCAACCGTAACAATGGTCAGCTTATCACAATCAGTCGCTTTCGACGCTTCCAAAATGCCATTGATTTCACGCGCTCGGGTATTGTCATCCGACATATCCCAAGTTACCTGTATCAATTCATCAATATGTCCATGACGCTGAACTACAAAGTCGCATTCCAAGGAGTCTTGAAAATAGAAAATGCGGTCCGACAGACCCAAATTGCGGTTTATGTGAAGAAATATGGTATTTTCCAGCAATTTACCGTTATCGTCACTTTGCGGCAGCAATACGGCGCTGCGTAGTCCATTGTCGATGCAGTAATATTTGTTCAGCGACTTCTGCTCTTTAAGCAATGAGCGTTCATATTTGGGTATGCGGATAAACATAAAGACATCACAAACATATCCCGCCCATTTGTATAGTTCGTCTTTATTGATTTTAAGCCCCTGTGATTTAATATCATTGTATATCGACAATATAGAGGTCGGTTTTGTCAGATTTGCCATGATACGTTTAACGAAATATCGAAGCACCGGCAGGTTCGTTATCCCGTAATGCTCGGCAATATCTTTCAGCAGCATCGTGTCGAAATAGCCGTTCAGCAGTTGCAATTTCTCTGTTGCCGACTCGGTCAGCACCACCTTGGGAAACGCACTTTCCCGATTGAACTCCATGAAGGTATTTCTGACTCGTGCCTTCTCCTGCTCGAGATAACCGTTTGCATTGATGCCTTTGAAACGACAAAACTCATTAAACGAAAGGGG
>CAZMAE010000174.1:0-5771 GCA_964564205.1 uncultured Odoribacter sp.
GCTTTGAGCAATTTGACTCCCCATCCCGTGTATGAATGGGTGTATTATTCACATCCTTCCCTGCTAAAACGGATAGAGGCAATAACGAAAGAAGAGAAGTACAGTTATAGAAGTAAAAATTAAGATATGAATGCAATTATTATCACCATAGGTGATGAGATTTTGATGGGCCAGATTCTGGATACCAATGCCCGATATATGGCCCGGTGTTTGACCGAAACCGGCATAGAGGTGACAGAACATCTTTCAATACCGGATAAAAGGGAAGAGATTTATGAGACAGTAGATTATGCAATGCAAGAGGCCGATTTGATATTGGTCACAGGAGGCCTGGGGCCGACTAAAGACGATGTTACAAAGAAGGTACTGGCTGAATATTTCGGTTCGCATCTGGTATTTCATGCTCAGGCGATGGAGTGGCTGGAGGAGTTATTGCAAAACCGTAATCTTCCCATGAATGAAAATAATAGGTCGCAGGCTATTTTGCCCGATAATTGCCGCATTCTGCGTAATTTTAAAGGAACGGCTTCGGGCATGTGGTTTGAGAAAGGCTGGAAATCGTTGATTGCTATGCCGGGAGTGCCTTTTGAGATGGAGCATTTGATGGAGACTTACGTGATTCCGGATCTGAAAGCTAAATATCCTCATTTGCAACTTGCGTACCGGATGCTGAAGGTTTATGATGTTCCGGAATCTCAGTTGGCCGAACATCTGGAAAATTGGGAAAATGCCCTTGCGGACGGGATGAAATTGGCCTATCTGCCCTCACCGGGAATGGTAAGGCTGAGGATTACCGCTAAGGGGGAAGCGGTAAAATGTTTGGATGAAACCTATGCAAGTCTGAAGAATGTTTTGGGAAAGATGAGGTTTACCGAGGAGGACGACAGCCTGGAAAAACAAATCGGAACGGTTTTTCGTAAAAAGAAGGTGACCCTGGCGACAGCTGAAAGCTGTACCGGAGGGGAGATTGCCCGTATGATTACCTCTGTACCCGGTAGTTCGGCCTATTTTAAAGGAGCGGTTGTGGCGTATGACAATGAAGTGAAGATCAATGTCCTGAACGTGAATGCCGGAGATATCAGTCGTGAGGGAGCAGTGAGTGAAACCGTTGTGTTGCAAATGGCCGAAGGAGTCCGAAAGCTGCTCAGTACCGATTATGCCGTAGCAACATCCGGAGTTGCCGGACCGGACGGTGGTACGCCTGAAAGGCCTGTGGGAACGGTTTGGATAGGCGTGGCTACTCCGGAAAAAACTTTTGCCCGGAAGTTTGTATTTTCTTTTACACGGGAAAGGAATATTGCAAAGGCGGCGGCTAAAGCTTTGGAGATGGTAATAATGGAGGTTAATGGATTATAGACGGAAGGATTGGGGTAGAGAAAGAGAGTAGGAAAGTCCGGTAATAGAGTAAAGATGAAAAAGGTTTATGTTGTTCCGTTGCTGGTATTAGTGATTTTAGCTGTTGTTTATCTGCTGGGGCCAAGGTTGAAGCGAACGGAGCTGAATGCTGATTTGCCGGTTGTCGGCGCGGGAATAGATGGTCTGGAGGAATATGTCCGGCAACAGGAGGCGTTGTGGCCGGTGAAGCCCGGTAACGAGAGCTTGATTTTATGGGGGGATTCGGTGGGCTGTCCGACTGATTACGTCTTGCTCTACTTGCATGGTTTTTTAGCATGCCGGTATGAAGGTTACCCTTTGACGCATGATTTTGTAAAGGAGTTTAAGATGAATGCTTATTTGCCGCGGCTGGCAGATCATGGTTTGCTGGTTGACGAACCATTGCTGAATATGACTCCGGAGCGGTTGTACCGTTCTGCACAGGAGGCATTGGTCATTGCGCATAAATTAGGGAGAAAGGTGGTGATTATGGGGACCTCGACAGGCTGTACATTGGGCTTGATGTTGGCTGCCGATTACCCTCAGCTGGTGGATGGCTTGATTTTGTATTCTCCTAACATCAGGATCAAAAATCCTTTGGCGTTTTTGTTGAGTGGGCCTTGGGGATTGCAGATCAGCAGGGCAGTGCATGGAGGAAAATACTCCGTATCGGATGATTTCGCAAATAGCGGGGAATGTAAATATTGGTATTGCCGTTACAGGGTAGAAGCTCAGGTGTATTTGCAGCAATTGCTTGATATGCGGATGAAACGCAGTGAGTTTCAGAAGGTGCATCAGCCAGTTTTCCTAGGGTATTATTATAAGGACGATGATCATCAGGATCAGACGATAGAGGTGAAGGCTGCATTGAAGATGTTTGATGAATTGGGTACTCCGGCAGGTGAAAAGGTGAAGGTCGCTTTTCCGGAGGCCGGTACTCATGTGATTGCTTGCGAGCTGATGTCCAAATCAGTGGCGGAGGTGCGTAAGGAAACTTTTGATTTTGCCCGCCGGATATTAAAGATGGAATAACTAGACATCGGGAAAAGGATGTCCGGCAAAAGATTCCGGCGTGCAGAAGATAAAGGACAGTGAGTGATAGGTGAATTTTTGAACACTTCCTGCCTGAAACCGTTTAAACGTATATCTGGAACAATTTTAAATGAATAGGTTATGAAAAAAGGTTTGTTTTTAATGATGATCATGTGTTTGACCGCATTCAGTTTGCGGGCGGAGGGTATAAGTACGACGGTCAGCCGTTTTGCCGGGGAGTATATTGATGAGATCGATGCTTCGGGAGCCTGGGAAATTCTATTGACGCAGGGAAGTGCGACCAAAGTGGAACTGACTTTTCCTGAACGCTTGAAAGAGCAGTTGGTATTGACTTTGAAGGAAGGAGAACTCAATATCGGATTTCGGGGTGATGTGAATGTGAAGCAGGGGGAAAAGTTCCGGGCAGTGATTGTTTGTTCTTCTCTGAAAGAAGTCGATTTGTCGGGGGCCTGTAAATTGGAAGGTAACGGCAATTTCAGCGTCAGAGATGTTAAGTTTGACCTTTCGGGGGCTGCAAGGGTAAATATGACAGGGCCCGTGACCGCTTCAGGAGAGCTCGAAGTGGACCTTTCGGGAGCTTCCTTGCTGACTGTCCGAAACATCTCGGCCCGGAGATTTGATATTGAGCTTTCCGGGGCTTCGGCATTGGAACTGACTGGTTCGGCAGTAAACGGAAAAATGGAAGCTTCCGGTGCATCTAAGTTTAACCTGGATGCTTTCAAGGTTTCCGATGTTGAAGTGGAACTTTCAGGTGCTACAAACGGGAAAATGTATGTTTCGGGAAAGATTACAGGGGAGATTTCCGGAAGTTCGAGGTTATATCATAGAGGCGGAGCTTCTGCCAATGTTGACGTTTCAAATGCCTCCAGCCTGAAACAACAATAAGCCCTCGGGGGGAGTTAGAACAGGATTGGGCGGGAATGTTGCTGTTTTGAAGGAGAAATAAGGCATTCCCGTCCGGTCCTGTTTTGATTTGTGAAGAGGTATACGGGTGTTGCTGATGATGGTTTGTCTGGTATCGCATAAAGAATACGAAGACAATATTGTTCACAAAGGTACTGAAAGCTGTCAAGAGAACGATGCACTTTCTTAGTTTAAGTCAGATGACAGGTAAAGCGAGGGAATGATATTATTCTTATATTTACGCGTTGTATAAAAATTGAGGCTATGGAGCAGAATGGCAAAATCGATGTCCTCATCTCCGTAGGCGCTCATCCATTATCAATAAATCATCAGAAACAAACGATAAAGACACAATCCTATGGCTAAATCATTCGGACAGACATGGTGGGGAGAGCAATGGCTCGGCGCACTGAAACACATAGACTATGCGAACCGTATTCCCCGCGGGGCGACGTATGCCCGCAAGGGGGCGGTGAAAGAGGTCACCATCCATGACGGGGAAATCCGGGCGAAAGTGCAAGGCTCCAGACCTAGCCCCTACCGGGTGGCAGTGGGTATCCCGCAGTTCACGGAGGCGGAAAAGGAGCGGTTGATGGGCGAGGTGATGAAACAGCCGGTCATCATCTCCAAACTGCTCAACCGCGAACTTGACCCGGCGCTGATGGACATCGCCGGCAAGCTCGGTTTGCAGCTGTTCCCCCGTTCGTGGAATGACTTGAAGATGGATTGCAGCTGTCCCGACTGGGCGGTGCCGTGCAAGCACATAGCCGCCGTCATCTATAAGGTGGGGCAGGAGATAGACAACAATCCTTTCCTGGTGTTCAGCCTGCACGGGGTGGATTTGCTGAAAGAACTGGAGCAGCGCGGCATCCGTCTCGATACGGAGAGCCTGTTGTCGCCGGTCGGCATCGATGAACTGACTGTGCCGGGGAAGAAGAAAAAGCCTTCTGCCGAAGCGACGTTCATGCCCGATTATACGGAACTTTCCGACAGGAGCGACGTGCTCATCGGCTTGCTGCCTGCCGCCCCCGCCTTTTATGCACACGGGGATTTCCGGGACGTCTGTTCCAAATACGTCGCACGGTGCCGGAGGTATGCGCAGAAACTGGCGGCAGGCAGCCCGGCGGTGCTGGTGCCGTTGCAGCATGCCGCCGCGGAGATACATCCCCATACCCGTATCCTTGCCGGGTTCGACGCAGAGCTGCGCCTGCTTGCCGCCGTCATGGACGATGACGAAAGCGTGCGTACGGAGTGGCAGGCAAAAGAATTGTGTGCGTCATTGCTCTTCATCGACCCCGACAAAGTGGGCGACTGCCAGCCGGAGGTGGAGTGGCTCCATAAAGTCTTTCAGTTTGCCATACGCCTGTGGGCGGCAGGAGCCGCGGTGCCGCAAATCATGACGATGCACCGCGGGAAGTATGCCGTGCGCTGGCTTCCTGCCCTGATGGACGAACGGGTGGCGCAATGGATGAAGGAGCTGGAAAACGACCTGCCCGACGGCCTGCTCTCTTTCCGCGAGAAAGGGAAAGAGCGGACGGTTGGCGATGCCGCCGCATGGCTCGTGTCGCTGTTCCTCAACCGGATTGTCCGGCAGAGCGTGACCGGTCTTGTCCCGGACAAGGTGGAGGCGATGTTCTTTTGCGGCGAGCCTGCTTCGTTCGACGGAATCGGCGAGAAAGGCATTCCCGGCGGCATCAAGGCGTGGACCGACCGCTTCTTCCTCGGCGAGCTGCGCTACCGCCCCGTGTTTCTGGTGGACGAGGTGGAGGACGGTTTCGAGGTTTCCATCCGCATCGAGGAGAGCCGGAAAGCGGACGGCGAGGCGGTGCCGCTGTGCGACATCCTGCAAAAGAAGAAGTACGACAAGCCGCGTTTCGAGATACTGAAAGGGCTCTCCATCCTTGCCGACATAGAGCCGCAGATAAACCGCTACATCAACGGCGGGGCGGAGAACCCCATGCGTTTCACGCTCTCCGGCTTCACCCCGTTCCTGCTCACGGCCGTTCCCGCCATCCGCATGCTGCAAGCCAAGGTGATGCTTCCGGTCTCGCTGAAAGAACTGATAAGGCCGAAGGTCTCCGTCAGGCTGTCGAGCCGCAATGCGGACGAACGGAGCTTTATCCGGATGGACGATTTGCTGAGGTTCGACTGGCAGGTGGCGGTGGGCGACGAGCTGCTCACGCCTGCCGAGTTCGACCGGCTGATGCGTCGTGCCTCGGGGCTTATCCGTTACAAGGAGCGGTACATCTATGTGGACGAGGCCGACCTGCAACGCATCCATAAGGCGCTGACCGATGCCAAACCGCTCACGGCGGCGCAGATGTTGCAAGCCGCGCTGTCGGGCGAGTACGAATCGGCGCCCATCGTCATGACCGAGGAGGTGAAGGAGCTGATTCGCGAGCTGACCCGGCAGGCGGACATCCCCCTGCCCGACGGGCTGG
>CAZMAE010000175.1:0-18907 GCA_964564205.1 uncultured Odoribacter sp.
GGAAAAAGTTGGGCAACCTTTCGGGAGAAGTTGGACAGCCTTCCAAGAGAAGACGGACAACTTTCCGGGAAAAGATGGGCAACTGCCCAAGAGAAGACGGGCAACTTTCCGGAATCAGATTCTCTCCATATCCGTTTTCGCCACCCACCCTTCGTTTCCGTCAGCCAGACGAATGTTGTACCAATTTCCCAATTCTCCGATCACCTTTACTTTCAGGCCCTCGTGAATCAGAAACAGATCTGTTCCGCTGGAATCCGGAGCTCCCTTCACCGTCACACTCGGGGTGGTGATAACGGCATATTCCCGCTCTGAAATCCGGCGGTCCTGCCGGATAGCAAAGAAGACGGTTGTCAGTGTCAGCAAAAGAACAAGGATTCCCACAAAGAAACCCGTTTTTCTCAGTCCCACCGAACGGGAATAAAAAAATAAAGCGGCCATCACCAGAAACAACACAAACAGGCCTACCGAAATATATCCCCACTGGTCGGCAGAATAATGGGTTTCCACCGCCTTGTACCACCTGACGATGAACAACTCCGGAAGCACATCGATCTTATCGACCACAGCCTGCCGGGCCATATTCAGATTGTAACGAGCCATACGGTCGGCCGGATTCAGCAAAAGAGACCGCTCGTAGTTGAGGATTGCCCGGGTATTCTCGCCCATCTTAAAATAAGCATTCCCCAGGTTGTAATACAGTTCCGAAGACTCCTGCCCTTCGGACAGCACCTGCTGATAAATTTCAGCGGCTTCGGCATATTTTCCTTCACGGTACAACCGTTCCGCCCGGGCAGCCGTATCTTCCGCAGCCATTCCCCGGAAGACCACCGACAATAACAGTACGACCAAAAATATCTTTCTCATCCTATTACCTTTAATTTTTCCGTCTCAGTGATTCACTCCTGTTCAGTTCCGGATGTTTTTATCCAGCCGGGTAATCACTTCAATACTATCGGAATACACCTTACTCATTTCCTGTTCAGAACCGCTTCCCGGAGCATAACGGGCATACTCACAAGTATCCAGGACTGCAATGAACTCTTTCACCCTTTCCTCTTCCACCCCTTTCCGCTGCAACAGTTCGCTGATATTATCCCGGGACAGTTCGGCCTGATCGATATTCAACTTATAACTGACATACCCCCACAAAGCTTTCAGCACCTCTTCGTAGAACTGTTCCGCACGGTGATTTTTCAGGGCGATGGCAGCCACTTTCAGCCGTTTGCGGGCCATTTTAGTCGCGGCCTTGTTTTTCACCCGTACGACGTCGGCATTGACTTTGATCCGCCGGCGGTTCAGCAAAGCACCGGCAATAAACAGCAGCAACGGAATTCCCAGCGCCAGCCAATAAGCCGGGGTAGCAAAAAAGCGCACTCCCGCCTCCCGCAGACGAAGATCCCCCGTTTTCAGGTAGCGGATATCTTCCCCGACCTTCCGGACCTCTTCCTTTTTAAAGGACTGTACAGCACCGGTATTTCCGCCAGCCTGAGCCACATCCCGTTCCGCCCCTTTTCTGACGTAAATATTATATTCCCGTCCACTCAGGGTTTTATAGGTATTGCTTTGGGTATCAAAATAGGTGAATTTCAGTGCAGGAATCTGATAATCTCCCGAATAGCGGGGAATCGCCAGGTATTCAAACGTCACCGTCCCTGTCATGCCATTTTCCGTCACCCGGAGGTCCCGGGTTTCCTTCGGATCATATACTTCAAAATCCAGCGGGAAACCGATCTCCGGCGCCCGCAACAGTTTCAGGTTGCCGGAACCCGAAAACGTCACCTTGCAGGTCAGGGCATCATTGGCATTCAGCGTATCTGCCGACAGCGAAGTCGACATATTGACGTGTCCGACCATCCCGCTGAAAGCCAGCGGTTTTCCTTGTTGGGGCAGTTCTTTCACGGTAATCGTCACCGGCTTGCTCCTGCGCATGGCTCTGACATCCCGGTAGTTTCCGAAGAAATCGTCGAAAAAACTACGCCCGCCGCCGGCCAGTCGCTGGCGGACAATACACTCCAATTCAAACGGTTCAATGGTAATCTCGCCTGTATGCTGCGGGAACAGCAACATTTTGCGAATAACACCGACATTATAAATCTGCCCGTTATATGTCTCCCGTACCAGCTCGATCCGCTGGGGTGTAGGAACTTCCTCTGCCAGGAAACCATCGAAAGACGGGAATTTGCTACGTCCGAAATTCGTCAGGTCCACTTTGGCATATACCTTAATGGTAGCCACCAGACTCTCTCCTATATACAGGCTGCGGCGGTTGACATCTACCCTCACAAAAAGATTCTGCTCATTGACGGCAGCCGTTTCATCCGGACGGGCAGCCTGATTATGCTGTTGTCCTGCCGCCTGATGATTGGCACTGCCTTTTACCACTTCGATGCGCAGGGTATTCGACTGATAGGGCTTGCCATCCGCGGTGACCGTTGCCGCCGGGATCTCAAATACCCCTTCTTTCGTTGCCTCCAGCACATAAGTGTAGGTGAAGGAGACCTTCTGGGTAGTCTTTCCGTTGATCATAGAAAACGAAGACGACTGGCTCAGACTGGGCCCCATCAACAAATCGAAACCTTCCAGCGTCGGAAGCTGCAGATTCGAGCCCTCCCGGTTAAGGGTATACGAAAGCCTGAATTGTTCGCCGGTAGCGACGACCGAAGGCGCCGAAGCCTTGAACTCCACCTCCTGTGCCGAAGCCAGAGTTACCGTCAACAAAAATATGATTAATCCCAATCCTTTCATCGTGTATGAATTTAAGCCCCAAAATTACCAATCTTTTTCGATTTTCATTTTTTTTGCCTTCTGTTCCTGTGCTTTTTGTTTGCGAACCTTGTCCTGCACCTGCTTTTCATCCTGCTGCAAAGCTTCTAACAAACGTTCTGCATCTTCTTTTGAAATCTTACCAGGCTGAGGTTGCTGACCTTGCTGGTCTTGTTGCTGCTGATCTTTCTGCTGCTGATCCTTATCCTGTTGGTCCTTGTTCTGCTGATCCTTGTTCTGCTGGTCCTTGTTCTGCTGATCCTTGTTCTGCTGATCTTTATTCTGTTGATCTTGGTTCTGATCCTTATTCTGTTGATCCTGCTGATTCTGTTGATCTTTGTTCTGCTGATCCTGATTTTGCTGGTCCTGCTTTTGTTGCTGCTGTTGCTGTTGCTGATGCCGGGCAAATTCCAGGTTATACTTCGTTTGTTCGGAATCCGGCCGATTCCTCAACGATTCCTTATACGCTTCTATACTCTCACCGGTTTTCTGCATCGCCAGCAATGTATTGCCGATATTGTGATAGATTTCTCCCAACCGCTGTTTATTCGTCTCCTGCTTTGCCAAAGCCGAAAACTGCTGTAAGGCTTCTTCGTACTTTTGCTGTTTATACAACGCATCCGCCATATTGAAGGCGGCTTCAAATGAAGCTGCTTTCTGATCGACAGCCTTCCGGTATTCCACCTCAGCCTTTTCGTAGTTCTGCTTTTCAAAAAGCTCATTCCCTTCCCGGATAAATTTCCGTTCCTTTTGGGCCACTGCCGGCAAGACCGCCGCCAGGGACAGAGCGATTATCATGATCAGTCTCATAGCTTGTGTATATTTTATTATCATTTTTCTTACCCAACCGGCCTACCCGGCTCCTTTCCGCTACTACTATTTTTTCCCGTTTCTTCCGAAAAGATCAATCTTCATAAAACGCCTGTTTTTTCTTCCCAGAATCATGAACTCTGCAAAAATAAAAAACAGACCGGCCAACAGAAAATACTGGTATTTTTCGGCATAATCACTATATACCCGCTCCTCCAGCAAAGTTTTCTCCATCCGGTTCACTTCATCCAGCAGCCGGTCCAATCCTACTTCGGTATTACTGGCCCGGACATAAAGGCCCTCCCCAGCCTTAGCCACATCCCTCAGCGTTCCCTCATCCAGTTTTGAAACCACCACATTGCCGCTTCCATCTTTGCGGAACTGACCGGCATGTCCTTTTTCGGGAATCGGAGCCCCCTGTTCCAGTCCCATGCCGATGGTATGTATAGTAATGCCTTTTTCATGGGCATTGCGGGCAGCCTTAATGGCATCGTCCTGATGGTTCTCCCCATCGGTAATCACAATGATGGCTTTTGAAGTTTCCGTTTCCGGGGTAAACGAACGGGCCGCCAGATCGATCGCCGTCCCGATTGCCGTTCCCTGCACCGGAACAATGTCTGTATCTATGCCCGACAGGAATAATTTGGCAGACGAATAATCCGTCGTAATAGGCAGCTGTACATAGGCATCCCCGGCAAAAACGATCAGACCGATTTTATCATCCGACAACTTCTCCACCATCCGGGCAATGGCCATCTTCGCCTTTTCCAGCCGATTGGGCTTAATGTCCTGGGCGAGCATCGAATTGGAAACATCTAAGGCGATCATCAGTTCCACCCCTTTCTTTTTGACCTGCTGGAGTTTAGATCCGAACTGAGGACCGGCTACTCCGATAATCACAAACAACAAAGCCAGCAATACCATCGTAAACTTCCAGGTTCCCCGCCTGAACGAAAGCAACGGCATCAACGGCTTCAACAATTCCGGATTTCCGAATTCGGCAATCGCCTTTTTTTTGCGTCTCACCGCTACCACATAAAATACGATCAACAACGGTATGACGATCAGTAAATATAACAGCTCTGGATGTGCAAATCTAAACATAACTTACTATTTATTTAAATCCCGGATTCCTTCTGATTCCTGTGTCAAACAACGCCCATTCCGGACAGATCAGGGTATTTTCCGCAATAAAGTATAACGCAGCAGGGCCTGAGCAATCAGCAGACACATTCCCAGCAATCCGAAAACAAAATATTGCTCGTTCTTTTTACTGAAATGTTTGACTTCGATCTTGCTCTTTTCCAGCTGATCGATTTCCTGATAAATCTGCCGCAGCTTATCGTTATCGGTAGCCCGGAAATATTTTCCTCCGGTCAGCGTTGCGATCTGCTGCAATACCTCTTCATCGATTTCAACCGGCACATTCCGCAATTCTACCCCGAAAGGAGTTTGCAGCGGATAGGGAGCTTCCCCGTATGTACCGACACCGATGGTATATACCCGTATACCGTATGTACGGGCCAGCTCGGCAGCCGTTGCCGGAGCAATGGCACCCCGGTTGTTAACCCCATCGGTCAGCAGAATGACGACCTTCGATTTTGCCGGACTCTCTTTCAGGCGATTGACAGCATTGGCCAATCCCAGACCGATAGCCGTACCGTCCTCTATCATGCCGCTTTTCACTTCTCTCAGCAAGTTTACCAGCACGGCCTGATCGGTCGTCAGCGGACACTGCGTAAAACTCTCTCCGGCAAAGATCACCAGTCCGATCTTGTCCTGCGGACGCTCCAGAATAAACTTCGTAGCCACCTCTTTGGCCGCCTCCAGACGGTCAGGGGTAAAATCCCGGGCCAGCATACTTCCGGAAATATCCAGCGCCAGCACGATATCGATACCTTCGCTGGTATAGGTATCCCAACTGTTGCTCGATTGCGGACGGGCCAGTGCTACCACCAGCAAAACGATAGCCAGCACTTCCAGTGCAAATAAGACATGCCTCAGCCAGATCCGTCCGGTATGTTTTATCTTTCTGAATGCCTGCAATGAAGAAAACTGCAAATCCGCATGTGAATTTTTCTCCCGGAACACATACCATAGAATCATGGGTATCAGGAGCAATAGCAACCAGAAATATCCGGGGTTCGCAAATTCGTATCCAAACATCTTATTTCTTTATTAAGAGATTATTCCCATTTTACTGTCCGTCTCCGGTCCGTTGTTCCTTCTCAGCCCGGCTTTTCTCCTCTTCCTCCCTGCGTTTTTTCTCCTTTTCCTCTTCCGCTTGCCGCTCGGCTTCCACACGGTCGTGGATACGGCGTACAAAACCGTAAGCTGAATCCAGATAACGGGCATTCTCATCCTGCAAAGGCGTAAAACGGGCAAACTTCACATAGTCTGCCGTCGTCAGCATTTCTGCCAGCTGATCCCGCTCCCCGTTCTCCACTTTCGGACAGGCTTTCAGGAGCTGCAAGGTCTCAGCGGAAGTCTGTTCCATGGCAGGAATATCCAGTTCCTCATCTATATACTGACGTACGGTATCTGTCAGACGGGTATAGTACTCTTTCTCGCGACCGGGCTGCCACAGCTTTGTCTCCCGGATCTCATCCAGCGAACGGATAGCCCTCACATAAGGAGGAATTTCCTCTTTTTTAGCTGCAAACAAAGGCTGATTTTTCTTCCTTCTCCGCCAAAGCCACCACCCGGCCAGTATCAGCACGACACCCAGCAATACCCAAAGCAGATAGGGCAGGATCTCGGCAAAAGTCCAGGGAACCGCATAAGGCATGACAATATCGTAATTTCCTTTCTGCGGATCCACCTCATAGGTGTTGACCACAAAAGCCACCGGATCCGTACGCAACACATTATTAAAGTCAGAGCCCTCAATCGTGACAGGCTGCGGAGGTATCACATATACTCCTGTGTCGAAGGCCGTAACCACATAGCGTTCTTCCCACAACCAACGGCCATCCGCTTCCCGGACCGAGTCCCGCTCCGGTCCCGAGATAATCTCCACCCCACGGACAATGGTATCCTTCAATTGCGGAAACAAAATCCGAGTACCTGCATCCCCCTTTACCTTAAAAGTCAGGTGTTGCTGATCGCCGATCAACATGTAATTGGTATCCAATGCCACTCCGTATTCCACCCCCTGGGCTCTCAAAGCACCTGTCAATTGCAAAAAGAAAAGACTGCATAATATATATTTCAATAACCTCATGATATCTATCGGTTTATGATCTTTCATCCATTACAAGTAAAACAACTTTCCGATTCATGCTCTCTTCTTAAATAAAGCGATCAATGCCCTGACATAATCTTCGTCCGAACGGATATTGGCGACATCAACCCCCGACCGTTTAAAAGTAGATTCCAATTCCTTTTCCCGGAGAACGGCATATTTAGCGTATTCTTCCCTGAGTTTTTTGTCGGAAGTATCCACCCACATCTGCTCGCCGGTTTCAGCATCCCGCAGATACATCAGTCCCACCGGAGGCAAAAGATTTTCCCGGGGATCGTACACCCTCAAAGCGACCACATCATGTTTCCTGTTGGCAATGGACAAGGCATGTGCAAAACTATGTTCGTCCATAAAATCGGAAATCAAAAAGCAGGTACAACGCTTTTTGATCGAGTTGGTCACATACTGCAAAGCCTGCTCTATATTCGTTTGCTTGTCTTCGGGATAAAAATCGATCAACTCCCGGATGATATGCAGAATGTGTGTTCTTCCTTTTTTCGGAGGTATGAACTTTTCAATCTTGTCGGAAAAAAAGACGACACCGATCTTATCATTATTCTGAATGGCCGAGAAAGCAATTACGGCAGCAATTTCGGTGATCTGATTTTTCTTCAGCTTAGAAATGGTACCGAAATTCCGGGAAGCACTAACATCTATCACCAGCATCACGGTCAGCTCTCTTTCTTCCTCAAACACTTTCACATAAGGACGATTATGACGGGCTGTCACATTCCAGTCGATATTCCGGATGTCATCTCCATACTGATATTCCCTGACTTCACTGAAGGCCATTCCCCGCCCCTTAAAAGCAGAATGATATTCACCGGCAAAAATATTACTGGACAACCCCCGGGTTTTAATCTCTATCTTCCGGACCCTCTTAAGTAATTCAGTCGTTTCCATAGCATACAATAAAAAGTAAAATCCTCTCGCCAATTTCTTCCATTTCTCCGGACAGCGCCGCTACGACACCTGCCAATCAAGGCACTTCAACCTGATTGAGGATTTCATTGATGATGTCTTCACTGGTGATATTGTTCGCTTCAGCTTCGTAGGTCAAACCGATCCGGTGACGCAATACGTCATGACAAACAGCCCGTACATCCTCGGGAATAACATATCCCCGGCGTTTGATAAAAGCATAAGCCTTGGATGCTTTGGCCAAAGATATGCTGGCCCGCGGAGAACCTCCGTAAGCAATCATATTGGTAAATTTCTCCAATCCGGATTCCTGCGGGAAACGGGTAGAAAAAATAATATCTATGATATATTTTTCAATTTTCTCATCCATGTAAACGTCTTTCACCACTTCCCGCGCACGGACGATGTCCGCCGGTTTCAGAATAGTAGCGGCCTGAGGAAAAGACTTTTCCATATTTTGACGGACAATGAGTTTCTCCTCATCCTTTTTAGGATAATCTATAACAACTTTCAACATGAAACGGTCGACCTGGGCTTCCGGAAGCGGATAAGTACCCTCCTGTTCAATGGGATTCTGAGTGGCCATCACCAAAAAAGGTTCATCCAACCGATAAGTCATATCGCCGATCGTCACCTGTCGCTCCTGCATGGCTTCCAACAGAGCCGACTGTACTTTTGCCGGAGCACGGTTGATCTCGTCAGCCAAAATGAAATTAGCAAAAATGGGACCGTGCTTCACGATAAACTCTTCCTTTTTCTGAGAATATATCATCGTACCGATAACATCAGCTGGCAAAAGATCCGGAGTAAACTGAATACGACTGAATTTGGCATCGATCGTTTTTGCCAACGTATTAATGGCCAATGTCTTTGCCAAGCCAGGTACTCCTTCCAGCAATATATGACCGTTCGAAAGCAGGCCGATCAACAATCCTTCCACCAAGTGCTTCTGCCCCACGATCACCTTGTTCATTTCCATATTGATCATATCGACAAAAGAACTTTCTTGCTGTATACGTTCATTCAGGGATTTGATATCAACTGTATCCATCTTTATAAAATTTAAAGTTGTTATATCTTTTAAAAATCTACTACGAAACCCGTCAAAATCTGTTTCTTAATCAGCCTTTTTTTTATCCATTCAGGCTTTATGTAAAATGTTAAAATTTTAACTAGACCAAAATTACACAATCCCCTTCCAAATGTTAAATTTTAGCCCGTTAAAAAAAGTTAAGCTCCTGTTTAAGGTTTTCCCAAAAAAGACTGCCCCAACCAATCGTCTGTATTTTTGATAAAACCTTATTTTTATGTATTCTCTTCATGTTTACGACCGAAACAACCGTTGCAGTCATGAATGAATATATAAATTGTGAATACAAAAATCAAACAACGTAAAATTAAATCCTTCGTTTCTCTCCTCCCCGGCATGCTGAAATCGTTTATTAAAACAACAGCCATATATACCATCAATCCCCCTACGACAAACTATTGCAGAATTGCCCGGATGCGCCTCAGCCGTTTTCTCCGGATCATACTGCCGCAGTCCTTCTCCCCAGCATCCGCCCTTCCTTTCTCCGGAATACTGCCCTCCTCTTCCTTCCGGGAAAGTTTGCTTTCCGTCCATCGCTGCCTGATCCGTATGCCCAGTAAAAAAACAAACGCAACAAATGCAATCAAAATCAAGGTATCTCTATCCATATCCTATCTATATTTTAGGGATCAACATCGCAAATTATACGTACCGACCTCCAGGCACTATTCTCTTTAAGCCCTTCGAACCCGGCTTTTAAAAACATTTTCACGGCCATACACGACAAAGCCGGTTCCACTTTCAGTATCAACACCAATCTGTTTTGACCTCCGATCCGGCTTATTTCCGGAACTGCCGGCCCACAAACCCTTTTACCCAGTTTGGTTCTCAAACGCCCGGCCAGCCAATTAGCTGCCTCCCGCAAAACTATAACATCCTTATGGCGAACCTCAACCTGTATAATCCGTCCGTAAGGAGGATAGACAAAAAACTGCCGCTCAGCAGCCAATTCAGAAAAAAAGGCCGGATAATCCCCCTTTAGTAACATTTGATATACCCGGTTGCCGGTATCCGCAGCCTGAATAATCATTTTGCCCCGCTCTCCCCGGCGGCCACTCCGGCCACTGACCTGCAACAACATACTGAAGGCTCTCTCTTCGGAGCGGAAATCGGGAAAAGAAACCATACTGTCCGCATCCATCACCCCGACCAGTTTTACACGACCGAAATCCAACCCTTTAGCAACCATTTGAGTACCAATCAGAATTTGGATTTTGCCTTGTTCGAAATCCCCGATAACTCTCCGGAAACGCATTTTACTATTCATCACATCCAAATCCATCCGGGCAATCCGGCTTTCCGGAAATAAACTCCTCGCTTCTTCCTCCAATTTCTCTGTACCGGGAATTTTCTCCCGATAATGCCCGCCGCAATCCGGACAACAAGCATCCGTCTGCACAACCGAACCGCAATACCGGCATACTAATGCACCGCGTTGCTTGAAATACGTCATACTGACATCGCAATGCCGGCAACGGGGAATATTCCCGCAACGCTCACACTGCACATAAGAAGAATACCCCCGGCGGTTTTGAAACAAAATCACCTGATAGCCTTGCGCCAATACTTGCTTCATCTCATCGATCAAAAGAGGCGAAAAACTTCCTTGCATCAGTTTTTTCCGGCGGTATTCCTTCAAATCGGCCATCACGATTTCAGGCATTTGCACACCTCCATAACGGCAGTTTAACCGCACCAAGCCATATTTCCCCTGAAGAGCATGCTGATACGACTCAAACGAGGGTGTGGCCGATCCAAGTAAAACTTTCGCCCCATACATTTTAGCCAGCATAATGGCTGCATCCCGGCCCTGATAACGGGGTGCCGGTTCCTTTTGTTTATATGAAGGATCGTGTTCCTCGTCCACAATCACCAGTCCCAAATTTCTGAACGGCAAAAATATAGACGAACGGACTCCCAATATCAATGACAAAGGCTCCTTGCCACACTGCCTCTTCCACAGTTCCGCCCGCAGCTGATCAGACAGGCCGGAATGATAAATTCCTATTTTTTCTCCGAACACCTCTTGCAACCGGGAGACAATCTGTATGGTCAATGCAATTTCAGGCAACATATACAGCACTTGCTGCCCGCGTTCCAGATACTCCTGCATCAAACGGATGTACAACTCAGTCTTTCCGGAAGAAGTCACTCCATGCAATAAAACACATTCTTTTTCCAGAAATGCCGTACGAATACCTTCCAGTGCTGCTGATTGCTCCGAAGTAAGGACACGGCGCATACGGATATCCTCAGGACACGCCCCTCTGTAACGGTCAACCGGCCGCTCTTCAATTTTCAATATCTGTTTTTCACACAAACTCTTTAAAACTGCAGCAGAACAACCGCTTTCCGCCAAAAACTGAGTGCGCTCCATTTCTTTCTGTCCCTTATCAATCCAATAACACAATAATTTATATTGTGCACGTGCTTTCTTCAGCTCATTCAGGAAAACACTGGTCTCCCCTTCCGAATAGCCCCTCTTCCAGCTCACGATAAACTCCGTTTTTACCCGAAACAAATCTTCCACCGTCTCCTTTACCCGAATATAGCGACGGGACAGCAAAGACCTCACGGTAGAGATGCTATGGGTTAAATGCAGCGACTTCTCAACCTCCCTGAGTGCTACATATTCACCGGGTTGCAAAAAATTCAGCAAATCCTGCTCCTGGCAATTAAGCGCTGAGAAATCAACGTCTTCTTCTGTTCTCGTAATCGTGGTATAGCTTTCCAAGCGGAAAACAACCGGCAAAGCAGCCTTCATCACTTCTCCTAAGGTTGCCATATAGTAACTGCTTAACCACATCAGAAATTTCAGATGGGAAGGTGAAAAAAAGATCTCTTTCCCGGCAATCTCTTCTATGGGTTTGAGATCGTAACCTTCGGGTTTTTGCCGATGTACCCGAACCACCAAAGCGGTATATTTCTTACTGCCGGCAAATGCAACCAATACCAGACACCCCGGCTTCACCTGATCCGTCAATGAAGCGGGAACAGCGTAAGTATACATTCCCTCAACCGCCAATGGCAGGATTACATCTGCATAAAACATGAGCAACTATATTTACTGACTGACAAAAATAGTAAAAAGAAAACAGCACCGAAAACAACCGGATCCTTTCGTTGCTTTGTCTTAAAACAACAAAGAGGTCAAAAGACCGATTCTGTCTTCTGTCCTCCTTGAGCCCATATTTTCTGTAACGATCAAGTGGAAAGTATTCTCACCAAGCCCAACAATTCAGGATTCAGGTTCTTGGTGTGCTTAATCGTCTTGTTAAACGGAACATGTACAATTTCTTTGTTCATAATTCCCAGCATGATACTCTTCTGATCGTCCATCAGGGCATCCACGGCAGCGGCCCCCAATTGACTGGCCAGCACCCGGTCGAATTGTGAAGGAGATCCGCCCCTCTGCATATGGCCCAATACAGAAACACGAATATCATATTCCGGATGCTTCTGAGCCACTTTATCGGCGATACTATAAGCTCCCCCGGACTTTTCACCCTCGGCAACAATCACGATTCCGCTGGAAGTCTTCGGATTATAATCTCTCTCGATAAATCGTTCCAGATCTGTAAAATCGGTCTCTACTTCCGGAACTAAAACTCCTTCAGCACCTGTAGCTATCGCTGTACGCAAAGCAATAAATCCGGCATCCCGGCCCATCACTTCAACAAAAAACAAACGATTATGGGCACTGGCTGTATCTTTGATCTTGTCAACAGCTTCTACTGCCGTATTAACCGCCGTATCATATCCAATAGTAGAATCCGTTCCGTACAGATCATTGTCTATTGTTCCCGGAACCCCTACCACCGGAATATCGTGTTCCTGAACCAACAATTTGGCACCGGTAAACGAACCGTCGCCACCGATAACCACCAGCGCATCTATTTTTTGATCGGCTAAAATCTGAGCTGCTTTTGCACGCCCCTCGGGAGTACGGAATTCATTACTGCGTGCTGATTTCAGAATGGTACCGCCACGCTGAATAATATTGCTCACATCATTAGATTTCAATCGCTTGATATCCCCCTCAATCAACCCCTGATAACCGCCGTAAATACCATAAGCTTCACACCCATTATAAATGGCAGTACGGACAACAGCCCGGATTGCAGCATTCATTCCCGGCGCATCGCCTCCTGAGGTCAGGACTCCGATTTTTTTAATTTTTCCCATAATTAATCAATGTAATTGTGAATCGTATTGTTGTTCTATTCTATTTTTAATTTCTTCCATAATCCATCGCGGTGCCGATGTCGCCCCGCTGATACCCACACACTCCGCCCCCTGCAGCATGGCAGGGACAACATCCTCAGCACTCTGGACAAAATAGGTCCGGACATTTACTTCACGGCAAACGGAAAACAATTGCCTGCCATTCGAGCTTTTCTTCCCACTCACAAAAATAATAACATCGTGTTGCCCGGCAAATTCTTTGAGCTGAGGAATACGGTTGGCAACCTTCCGGCATATCGTATCGTGGATAACCACCAAAGAGCCGCCCTTTTCCTTCAGCAAACCCGCAATACGGCGGAATCCCTCCAAGCTTTTCGTTGTCTGGGAAAAAAGGATCACAGGCCTTGAAAAATCAATCTGACAGATATCTTCTTCCTGTTCGATAACCAACGCCTCTCCCTGAGTCTGCCCCACCAAACCGACAACTTCCGCATGTCCCCGCTTTCCGTAAATCACTATTTGTCCGTTCTGAATTTTGGCTTTTTCATAGGCTTCCCGAATCCTTCTTTGAAGATTTAATACAACCGTACACGAAGCATCGATGACCTCTATCCCGTTTTTCTTTGCCGTCAAATATGATTCGGGAGGTTCACCGTGAGCCCTGAACAAAACCCGGCAGTCGTGCAAAGAATCGAATTCGTCATGCTCGATGGTTTTCAAACCTTTACGTTCCAACCGTTCCACTTCCAAATTATTGTGAACGATATCTCCTATACAATAAAGAATTCCTTTTTTCAACTCCTGCTCCGCCATCCGGATAGCATTGACCACGCCCGTACAAAATCCAGAATGCTCATCGATCTCAACCTTCATAACCGCAACTGCCTCCCGACCGGCTGGCAGCCTCCTTTATTTTCCTAATCATAAAAGCCACTTCTTCTTCGATAGTCATGTCACTATTGTCTACAACCACAGCATCCTCCGTCTGAACCAAAGGATCAGTCTCCCGGTGAGTGTCCATGTAATCCCTCTTACGGACATTGTCCTCTACCTCCTGATAACTGACCGTCAACCCTTTACCCGTCAATTCCAAATATCTTCTCCGGGCCCGGACTTCAAGAGAAGCTGTCATGAAAAACTTTACATCAGCATTCGGAAATACCACACTTCCAATATCACGTCCATCCATAATCACGCTTTCACATTTTCCCATTTCACGTTGTCTGGCAACCAAGAACTTACGGACAAAACTCAATGCAGCAATTCTGCTTACCTGAGCAGAAACTTCCATGCTCCGGATCTGTTCTTCCACATTCTCACCGTTCAGGAATGTCTCGTATAAAGAGTGCTCGCCATTATATCTGAAATCAATTTTCAGATCCGCTAATGAGCTCCGCACCCCTTCTTCATCGATCTGCCCGTCTGCAATCAATCCTCTGCGTAAAGCGTGCAGCGCAACCACCCGATACATAGCACCGGTATCGATATAAGTCATTCCGGTTTTCGCTGCAACAATTTTGGATACAGTGCTTTTACCCGTAGAAGAATATCCGTCAACTGCTACTATCATGATTTTGCTTTTCTTCATTATAAACTGCACAAAGATAAAATAATTTTCCATATTCTAGTTCCGGGAAGATTTCCGATTCCATGTAAAAACACTGCAATCGATAGAAATACATTCTTCCCCACGTCCAAAGTACTCCGGAAATTCATCAGATCCCAATACACCACCCTATCTTGAAAGAAATCGCAAGAGACCATGATGCCAGTGCGGTTCAGATTCCTCTGGTCCGGGTGCTCCGTCCATCCGGTGTACAGGTAATCCCCAAAGCAGTTTCAGTCAAACATGTGGAAGAAAATTTCCAATGTTCATCGATCGCATTAACCGCCGAAGAAAAAAGCTCGTCCCTGCTTTTCCAGCCCCTGTTCGAAAAACACCGGCTGGGAGCGATCTGAATAATTCATTATATTTCAGTAATCTACGGCAACAGATTCCGTCCAATAAAAATAAAATTAAAATAATCACAAATTTTAGCCATTTCAGATTTGGTATTTCAAAAAAATACCCTACTTTTGCGTCCGAAATCAACAAAACACGATTTCAAAACAACTTGGTGCGGTAGTTCAGCTGGTTAGAATACAGGCCTGTCACGCCTGGGGTCGCGGGTTCGAGTCCCGTCCGCACCGCAAAATAGAAAAACAAAATCAAGCGAAGTCCTGAAGTGAAATGCTTCAGGACTTTTTTTGCGCCGGCAAAATAGTGGTTTATCAGATCCGAAATAATGGGTCGTTGCGGAATAGTGTTCCTCAAAATAAAAAAGACTTACAGTATTTCCTGCAAGTCTTTGATACTCAGTGTCGGGATGACAGGATTTGAACCTGCGACAACACGCCCCCCAGACGTGTACTCTACCGGGCTGAGCTACATCCCGAAAAGCACTGCAAATGTATATTAGAAAATTAAATGTTGCAAGAAAAATAAAGAAAAATTTTTACAGGGTTCGATTTCATGAAAAAATACTTAACTTGCAGAACAAAAACAAAGGAACAATGAGAAATTTACTGTTATTAATGGTTATCGCTTGTATTGGCTCAGGGCTACAGGCACAGGAATTAAAGACGATTAAGCTGAATAAGCCGGATACCCAAAGAGGTTTGCCTTTTATGGAAGCTCTTGCAAAACGGCAATCGATCCGGGAATTTGCCGGCCGGCCGTTAGAATTGCAAGATTTGTCAGACCTGCTCTGGGCAGCAGTCGGAATAAACCGGCCGGAATCCGGGAAAAGGACCGCTCCGACAGCAAGGAATAAACAAGAAATAGAGGTATACGCATGTTTCCCTGAAGGGGCTTATATTTATAATGCTCAAATGCATGAACTCAACCCGGTAGCCAAAGGAGATTTTCGTCCGGCAGTTGGCGGAGGTCAAAATTTTGTGAATAACGCTCCGGTTTGTCTGGTGATCGTGGCAAATCTGAATAAATTTAATGGAGAAATTCTGATGCCGGCTGTCGATGCGGGAATTGTCTCACAGAATATTTCAGTATTTTGTGCGGCAACCGGATTGGTTACGGTTCCCCGTGCTTCGATGAATCAGGAACAATTAAGTCAGGCCTTAAAACTTAAAGCCTACCAACGGCCTTTGATGAATCATCCGGTTGGGTATGCCAAATAAAGCCTTACGTCCTATGGCTTTAACAGAATAAATTGTGGGCTATTGCTATCGGGAAGACAAAATATAGTTTTCACCACCCCATTTTTTGCAAATCTGTTTTAATTCTTTTTCGTTATCTGAAATAATAAATAGTCTGTCTTCAGGAAATAGGAGGAAACAACCATTGGGAATAAAATAATGATCACCACGTTTGGCCATTACCACTAAAGTATTATCATCCAACAAGGGGGGGTATCGATCGAATATTCTCCCTTCCTAAGCATTTCAGAAGTAACAATAAGTTCCGAAACCACAGATTCCGATTCTTCGGGTAAATTCATGTCGAATTCTTTGATTTTGTTCCCAATAAGCCTTTCTTTGAATTTCATTCCATTTTTTTAATAAAATATCCATGTATTTTTATTTGAAATTATTTGCAAGTAGTCGTTTTTCGCTCTATATTTGCAATCGCAATTGGAGAGATGGCAGAGTGGTCGATCGCGGCGGTCTTGAAAACCGTTGAAGTGAGAGCTTCCGGGGGTTCGAATCCCTCTCTCTCCGCAAACAACACTACGTTGTAATTTAAAAATTAACGCCCAATTTTACACCCAAAAAGTAAGATTGGGCGTGATTATTTTTAATAACTCAAGAACACAATGCTACTCCCAACGATGACTTATAAAGAGATGTACGACCATCTCGCCGCAGACCTTAAAAAAGTAAAGATAAAAGAGGATTATCTGTTACCGAAGGTTGTCAAAGAATTTAGAAAGGAAAGGAGATGAACTATTCGGGACATCATTTGCACAGAACCGGGACAAATAGCGGCGCCACTGTCCCGTATTTTAAAACAAAATCACTATATTTATCCCGAATCAAAACGGATATAAGATGACTATACAGGTAGAGATTATGCAATTTTTGCATTTCAACCCCTCTTCGAGTAGGGTCGAGATTGCCGCCGCATTGAATGATGCGCCCAACGAAAGAACACTTAAGCGTATGATTGCCAATGCCGTACAGCGCGGTGATATAGTCGTGGAGGGCAAAGGCAAGGCTACACGTTATTCTCTTTCGGCGCAGGCGCAGTTGATGATGCCACTCGACATCGACACCTACTTCCTCAAAGATATTGATGAACGCAAGGTGCAGGAGTCATTCAATTTTGACCTCGTGTGCGATATCCTGCCGCGAGTCGCACTCTTTACCGATGATGAATTGCAGCGGCTCGATACAGTTCATCAGGAGTTTATCGCCAATATGCAGACCCTTTCAGATGTTGAATACAGAAAAGAGATGGAGCGTCTTGGAGTCGATTTATCGTGGAAATCGTCGCAAATCGAAGGGAACACCTATTCGCTGCTCGAAACCGAGCGGCTGTTACGCGAGAGGCAGACCGCCTCGGGCAAGACCAAGGATGAAGCCGTTATGCTGCTCAACCACAAAGATGCACTCGACTTTGTACTTGACAACACTGACTACCTGAAAGAGATAAGTGTAAGGCGCATCGAAGATATACACGCCATACTTACCAAAGAGTTGGGAATCGGCGGAGGTATCCGCTCACATCGCATTGGTATAATTGGCACTAACTATCGGCCTCTCGACAACGAATTTCAGATTAGGGAGGCTCTCGAAGATAGTTGTGTACTTATAAACGGCAAAGACAACATATTTGAAAAGGCACTGCTTGCGCTTGTTCTGTTATCCTATATTCAACCTTTTGCCGACGGGAACAAACGAACGGCACGAATTACGAGCAATGCGATACTATTGGCTTGGGGTTACTGTCCGCTGTCGTTCCGCACGGTCGACTCGGTGGATTACAAAAAAGCGATGCTACTATTCTACGAGCAAAACAATGTCGCCGCTTTCAAGCGGATATTTATCGAACAGTACGAGTTTGCAACCAAGAACTATTTTTAGTGTACTGATTATTATATTGAAATAATATGTTCCCAGTTGTAATGAGGATTAGTAAAGTGTAATTTGCTGATTTTGGTTGTCAGATTACGGTTTTACGACTGAACCAAGTTGACGGGTTAATAATTTAGAACTGTTTTGGGTTGTCTTTGAATAGCTATTGGTTATGTGGCAGATTTATCCTATATTTGTAAATCATTCACCCTAAGTGTAAAAGTCATGGGCCGTTTTATCAATCCGTTTACCGATGTCGGTTTCAAGCTCATTTTCGGACAGGAAATGACGAAGGACCTTTTGATCGATTTTCTGAACGACCTGCTGGAGGGCGAGCGTCACATCCGTGACATCACTTTTCTGGACAAGGAGTTGCAGCCGGAATTCCGCGGTGACCGCGGAGTGATCTACGATATCTATTGCACGATGGACAACGGTGACCACATCATCGTGGAGATGCAGAACCGCCCGCAGGTGAATTTTCGAGAACGTGCCCTGTTCTACCTTTCGCATGCCATTGCGCGTCAGGGCGAACGGGGAACGGCGTGGCAATTCGGACTGAAAGCGGTGTACGGCGTGTTTTTTATGAACTTCCGGTTTGGGGATACCCCCGGGAAGCTGCGTACGGACATCGTGTTGGCGGACCGGGATACGCACGAACTGTTTTCGGATAAACTACGCTTTATCTTTATCGAACTGCCTGCTTTTACCAAAGGGGAAACCGAATGTGAGACTGATTTCGAACGCTGGATTTATGTATTGAAGAATATGGAGACACTGAACCGATTACCGTTTAAGGCCCGGAAGGCCGTTTTCGAGAA
>CAZMAE010000176.1:0-1781 GCA_964564205.1 uncultured Odoribacter sp.
GGTTCGCCGTTGTCCGGCATGGGGCTGCTATCCTGCCGCTGTGTCGATTGCGACCATTTGTTCGAGCATAAAAAACACGGTAATTATACCGCTTTGAGCCACTACATCCGCCAAATCGCCGAACACTGCGCCGCCCAGGAAGTGCCCGACGCCTTGACTTTCGAGGAGGCTGTTGATTTATTAAAAACGGAGTAAAATATTAAAAACAGAGTAAAAGTCTTTGAAATTGAGATCTTTTTTACTAACTTTGTAAAAACCTAAAACTTATTTTATTATGGGAAAGACTGAATATACTCCAAGAGGTATTAGAAATGAAAAATTATTAGCTGCATTTACAAACGGCAGATACAAAACTTTGCTCGAAACGATAAAAGCTGATGATGAACTGGATATTCAAATTCGGGCTGATTATGTAAATGTGTATTACAAAGGCGGGAATATTGCTCGCATAGAAAGTCCGTATGGTTGCGTAGGATTTGATGAGTACTACTTTTTGCGAGAAGATATGATACCTGTAATCCCGCAAATCAAGGGCCGGCACAAAATAAATGTATCCGGCGATAAAGATAGAGGCATTCCGCCTCAGACGGATATAATCAATAAGTTGAGGGATCGCAGGAATAAATTGAAAATAATATTCAAAGAGGAAAATTATTCTGAATATTTCCGTCAAGCTAAAGAAGCAATGGATGGATGGTTCATGTGGAATCCGAGACGGGAAAAAGAGGAGCAACAGCAGATAGTGCATCGCAATACACAAGACGATGCTGAATTTTATGTTTTGGATGTCGAGTACCAAATTAGCATACTCTCTCCATTCAAATGTGGGCAAACGACAGAATCTGGTAAACAGAAATCCCCACGGCCTGACATTATTGCTGTTGGAAGAGATGGTCAGCTATATGTTATTGAGTTGAAAAAAGGTTGTGGTGCTTGTGGCGGTAAAGCTGGACTTAAAGCACATAAAGAAGCCTATAAAGGGTCAATTGGTTGCAATACAGATGAATTTGTCAAGGAATTTAAGAATGTCTTAAAACAAAAGCAGGATTTTCAATTAGCTGACAAGAGCCTTTTTATAGACGATTGCAAACAACCGATTTATATTTTTGCCTATGCTCTTGACCCGCAGAAACCAAAGGACACTATGGCGAAGTTTAAGGAAATATGCAAAGATCAAGATGTAGACGATGTGGGTATATTGGAGTGTAGAAGTGACCATAAATTAGTGAGATATAAATGAGGATAGTTATTCATAGAGGCATCGACCAGATTGGCGGGTGCATTACGGAGATTAGCACCGCGAAGTCGAAGGTGCTGATCGACCTCGGGCACAATCTGCCGCAGGGCGACGAGCCGGTCGAGGACAAGATGGATAATCCGTTGATTGTCAAGGCGCTTTGCGATGGTTGCGATGCCATATTCTACACCCACTATCACGGCGACCATGTAGATCTTTACCGCCATGTCCCCGAGTCGACACCGCAGTATATCGGCCCGCTCGCCAAACGGGTGATGGCGATAAAATTGGAGCAATTGTCGCATAATCCCGGGCAGAAGGAGCTGCGCCAAGCCGAAGCCCGCAGACTGGAAAACTTCCGTACTTTCGAGGCGGCAAAGCCGGTGCAGGTCGGCGAGGACATTCGCATTACGCCCTATTTCGTAAGTCATTCGGCGGCCGATGCCTATATGTTTCTCATTGAGGCCGACGGCAAGCGCGTACTGCATACGGGCGATTTTCGCGGGCATGGATATTTGAGCAAAGGCCTGCTGCCGACGCTGCG
>CAZMAE010000177.1:0-4488 GCA_964564205.1 uncultured Odoribacter sp.
ATGCTGCCGATTAGGACGGCGATAAGCAAGTAGCCAAAGGCTATTGTCTTGCGAAATAGTCTCAGTTGCTTCATTATCGTTGCCTGTTAAAAAATTAACGTATGCAAAGATAATGTATTTTTCTGATACATCGGTAATTCCGGGTAGGATGTCTGCAAAATGAGGCGATTTTAGATAAATTTTCCCATCTAAAAATGTGGCTCAGATAATTTATTTGCGCGAATCTTATGTATGCGGTACATTTTCGACACAATAATTCAAATTGGAATAGAGAGAGGTCTGCGGAATAGGTGGTCCAACTTTGGGTTCTAATACCGGAAGCCTTTCGACAAGCATCTGTTTTACATCCTCTTCTGTTGAGCAAGTCCCACAATCCGCATAAATTACCATTACAGCCGATTACACACTTCTCTTTTTCTTCTGAAGTAAGCTCATCCCATTTCTTGTATTTTATTGTTTCCCAATAATTTCATGCTTCGTTTTCTGTTCGATCCTTATAGCCAAGCCCTGCTGCAACAGCATAACCACTGATTTTAATTATGAAGATGAAAAAACCGATAAACAATGCGAACACGATTATCAGCATAACAATGAGTAAAAATATTTTCATTTTATATTCAAAGTGTTAAATCAATAAACATTTTGACACGGGCAAGATACTCGCGTAAAGTATTTTTGATGCGGTTGCGACGGATTGGCGACGGCTCAGCATTGTAACCCACGGCATGAAGATTATAGTGGTCGGCAAGATATATCGCCCTCTCGTTGTGGTATTTCTGCGAAATCATGGTCACACTGTCAAGCCCGTATATTTTCTTTGCTTTAACTATCGAGTTGAGAGTTCTCATCCCTTCATAGTCAAGGATTATTCTATCAGCCGGAATACCTCTTACCACAAGAGAGTCCAAAATTGCAACCGGTTCATCGCAACCGTTCTCATGTTCCTTAGTGTAGTCTCCTCCACTGGCGATTATATAGTCAATCTTTCCGGCTTTATACAAGTCATCCGCTGCCATAATTCTATTGTCAAAATAGAAATTGTGCGCACCACCGGGTGTAATAGGTGAAGTTGCAAGAAGCAATCCGTAACGGTTGTGAGGAATGGAATCCACCTCTTCATAGGTTCTGCCGGAGGCATTACCAAACACAATGAAGTGGCAGGTAACTATAGTTAGCAGTAATAAGACTATTGCCGAACAAGTTACCCATATCAGTATCATGATAAATTTAGTCTTTTTCATTGAAGACAAGAGATATAAAGTCATTTATCTTCTCTCGATAGGTCAATCCATTATATAGATTTTCGATATAATATTGTGGTATTGAGTCGTAACCAAATTTGGCGCCGAGGATGGCACAAGCTATGGCAGCATTTGTGTCGGCATCACCTCCTTCATTAACCACTGCCAACATTCCCTCTTCAAAGGAGATGGCGTGCCAGTAACACCATAGAGCAGCCGACAAAGTGCGCAATGTGTAACCTATTGATGATGGCTCATCAAGGTCAAGGTGAGATATATCTGTGCTGTGGAATGCCAAGCTCACCCATTCGGCAATTCGTTCATCATACTTATTGCCTATGGCTTTGATTTCATCATAAGAAAGCTCACGATTATTCCACACAAGATTATGAATAATCGCCGTTGCTATTACACATGACCCGGTACAGCGAGGGTCATAGTGAGTGAGTTTGCAAATCTTTTCAGTCTGTTCCTCAACATTGTCAGGAGCAAGACCGACAACAGAAGTCCTCATCAAAGCTCCGTTTGCGGCACTTTGTTTGCGAGAAAGTTCCCACCATAGTTTGGAACACATCTCCGGATGTCCCACATAATCACTCATACATAAAACCTTATATGTATGACCTCCTATGCCCATTGGATCTCCTTCAAACCAACCTTTGAAGTGTTGGGCAACTTGATGAACGTTGAAATGCCCATCTTCAAATGCGGTCATTATGCAAATCATCATATCCGTGTCATCGGTCCACGCGCCCTTGTGCCAACGGCGACGATGGGCATCTTGAATGATGTCCTCGTATTTTGAGATTCCCTTGGGATAAGCTTTAACGACTTCATCTTTATTGAGAAATTCTGTACCAAGTCCGAGAGCATCTCCAATAGCTTGCCCATAGAGGCAACCAAGCATTTTATCTTTAATCATAATAGTCAACCTTACTCGTTAACAATATTAAATATTACGGTTGATAATATTGAATCCCCTAATTGCTCAAGATGCCCATCATCGTGCCAATTAAAGGTGTTATTAAGGTAATATAAATCCTTCTTAACCATGACAACCATTTGTTTATGAATCAGTGTGTCCCCAGACTCCAGTGCTACAACAAATCCAGCCATAGCAGCAGGATATGTTCCAAAACATAACGAGTCTAACATATAGCTATCTACTGTTCCAATATATTGTTCATCAAACTGTTTGAGTTCAACAGACAAGTCTCTCCATTCTTCAGGTGTCTTAAAGCATTCAAACATTGCCGATTTCTGCACCATTACAGTATGGTATGACGAATATGGACTGGCACTATACAATGTAGTTCTTATTCCTTTTGACATGGCAGGAATAGTATCACTCATACTGTTGATATCTTCATCATATTCCCAATTTGATGGGTATTTCAATGAGAAAAACTCATTACTATATTGTATCATTTGTGGTGTGATGTCAGCCTGACTATCGGGTCTGTTTTTGTTTGTCGTACAAGCACAAATACCTATCCCTATAAGTATTGTTGTTAATAACTTTTTCATTATATCTATATTTTCTGTTGCACGATGTTTATTGTTCTGCAATCCCGTTGTCCATTGAAATACTTATCGAGGACACGAGCGAAAATGTCATTGGGCGATACCATATCAAATAGTGTCATTGAAGAGTGGAGCTTACAACTGTCTATGTCGCCAAACACATCTGTGGCATTGTTTGTTAACAAATTAAGTATTGTTATAGAAACTTCTCTTAACCGTTGCCCCAAGATTGGGTTTTCAAGATAGGATAACGCCTCATCTACCCCCGATATTCCATAGAATTTGGATTTGTAGGAATGTCCAAGAAATTTAAGTTGTGGAAATATATACCACATCCAATGAGAGCGTTTGTGACCATCTTTCAACTCAGAAAGAGCGGTAGGAAATACGTGTTCCTGCGCTTCTAAAAAACGATTTAGATTAAATAAGTCTGGCACTGTAACTTGCTGATTATATGTGTATTCACTATTTAACAAACAATTTTTTTTAGAATTATTTTTTCACTACTTTTTCAAGGCCGCATTAACTAAAACATACACATTTCAGAACTATTACAATTATAAGGGCATAGCTCCCTGCTAAAATGTCATCACACATTACGCCCCATCCGCCTGACATTATCTGTTCTATTTTTCTACATCCTAATGGCTTATAGATGTCTATCAACCGAAATAATCCAAAGCCAATGAACGCAAGTAGCCAAGTATATTCTCCACATGGAGCAGCCAAAAGCGGTATCCAAGTTCCAACATATTCATCAATCACGACTGCGCGAGGGTCTGGTCCCCAATAATGTTCCATGACATTAGAAGTCCATACACCAATGATAGTCACAATAATAATGAGTGAAAGAGTAGTCCAAAACAAAACTGTAGGACTGAGAACGAGATACAATCCATACCACAGTATCAAGGCGACGAAAGCCGCTGCTGTACCAGGCGCAAATGGCACAAGACCTGTATAAAGTCCTGTTGAAAGTACTTCATGGAATCGAGGTGCTACGCCAAGTTTCCTGTAATTGTTATCGCTCATTGTATGTTTGAAGAAAGCGCACTGAGAGGAATTTCCCGATGCGCTTTCGGAATTATGTTTCGTTATTTCTTGAACAGTCTATAAAATTCACGAATCCAAAGTACGAATGAAGATGCGGCAACAATTATCAGTAAATCGAACGCGCCGGAGGTATTGAAATGCCAATCAAGCGTGTGTAGCATCGGCTCAACATTGAAGAATTCGTATGCTATCTCAGTGATGAATAACTGACCTATAACTATGATGGCAACGATTGTCCAGAAGCCGCTACTCATTTTGAGTTTGAACACGCTTTCACCTGTTTCAAAACTACGGGCATTGAACATATACCAAAAGTGTGTCCACACGAATATGGAGAACAGAAGAGTTGCCTCGTATGGTGTCATTTCAGATGCTGCACCAACAACGGTATGGAACATCTGTGGAATTGAGATTACTTCGGCGTGGTTGAATAACCAATAGAAACCAAGAGTCAGTGCAAAGAAAAATAGACCAACTCCGAGCAGTTCGCTCATCATCGGACGAGTGAGGATTGATGCCTCGCGGCGACGAGGTTTATCGTTCATCACACATGCAGATGGTGGCAAGGAGGCGAGAGCCATTGCGCCGAATGTATCCATGATGAGATTGACCCAAAGCATTTGCGTGACAGTCAATGGCGATTCTGTGCCCATGAACGACCCGAACAGCA
>CAZMAE010000178.1:0-7734 GCA_964564205.1 uncultured Odoribacter sp.
GTAGGCTGATATTCCCGCATGGAATGAAGCACTCTATGACTGTAGAGTAGTTATTCCCGTATGGAATAAAGTACTCTATGACCGTAGAGTAATTTTCCCGCATGGGATGAAGTACTCCATGACCGTAGAGTAGTTTTTCCCGCATGGAACCGGTTTCACCACGGCGGCAGACTAAAAATTCCCGAACGGAATGATCTACCGGATAGGCGTAATATAAAAATGGACCTTTCAGATTCCTAAAACGCAGTCCAAATAAATAGTTGTAATTATATTCTATGTTGATGTTTTGTAGTTTTGTTACAATAATGCTGATTATAATTTGTTGTATGAGGTTTTATTTGTAACCTCACACCGTGTAATTTTGAAATTGGTAGAATCATACTTGGGCAAGCAATATGATTTTATCGTTTGCCTGTTTGATATGGATAGACTATTTCAATTTCCCACTGAAATGCAGTTGTATCAACAGGCAAAAAGAAACTATAACGCAAAGAAGTATAGACTCACCGGAAGATTTGAAAGCATATTCTGAGATCCATAATGTTATCGAATTACTAAATAGAATTAAATATTAATGCGAATCATACCCTGTCAGACCAATCGTCATTTTCTAAGATTCGTTTCGGTATTACAGAGAGTAAATTGGGTAATCTGATCGAAAATCCGGCTGCATCAACAGCCCTTACAGAATTGGAAGTTTACGGCCTGTATTAATAGTAAGTCATAGACTTTTTGGAAGGGGCTGTGTCGTAATTCAGGTTACGGCGCAGCCCCTTAAAATAAAATGTTCTTTTCGACGGGCTCGACGCACTTCCCGGTCTTTATCGTTTCATCGCCCGGTCCATGTCTTTTTTGGCGTCTTTGAGTTTCAAAGATTCGCGTTTGTCGAATTCTTTTTTACCTTTCGCCAACGCTATGCGTACTTTAGCATATCCTTTCTCGTTGAGAAAGATCCGTACGGGGACAATGGTAAGTCCGGATTCCTTTACCTTGCGTTCCAGTTTTACCAGTTCTTTATGCGTGAGCAGTAGTTTGCGTTCACGTTTTTCTTCGTGGTTGTAATAGGTGCCGAGTTTGTATTCGGAGATGTTCATGCCTTTCACCCAGAGTTCTCCCCGGTGAAAGTAGCAGTAGGAATCCACAAGGCTGGCTTTACCGGCCCGGATGGATTTGATTTCAGTGCCTGTCAATACGATTCCTGCATTGTATTCTTCCAGAAATTCGTAATCGAAAGAGGCTCTTCTGTTGCGTATATTGACTTGATCTGACATAATAATCGTTCTAAACGGTGATGGCTGAAATGCGGAATACGATCATCAGGAGCTGGGTGATAATCACCGGAATGCAAATGATAGTCAAAGAGGTAATAATAAATATGTTTGTTTTTTGCCTGGAAGGCAAGTGGGGCAATTGTCCGATTCCTGCGTATAATGTCCTCAGGAAGATGAAGCTGAACAAGGAGAAAATCTGACCGATAAAGGCGGTTCCCAATGCCGCTCCGATGCTGTGAAAGATGATAAAGACGGCATAGCTGTATACGGTCAGGTTGAGGGCCTCCCGGGGACGGTAGTTCAGTTTACTGCAGAGGTATTCCCGGATAATCAGATAGGTAAGCCAAGCCCCGCTGAGGGTGGATATCAGATTGACAATTCCCAACCCGAAGGCCTGCAATGAGCTGTACTGAATCAGACTGAGCAGAAATACAATGGCCGAAATCCCGATGGTGATCGGGAAAAGGTAATTGCGGAAAATATCCCTGACCGAAAAGTCTTCTTGCAATATTTCGGGCCAGGCAATGGCTGGCTGAAGCAGCATTTGTTTGGTCCGTAGATATATGTTCCTGTAATTTGTCTTCATAAGATGGCAAAATTATCGTTTTTTTTCTGAAATAGGTGGTGTCCCGGAAAATTTATGAACTTTATAACAGTCGGATTTGACGGTTCATATCCGGTAAAAAAGTATATTTGTCCTTCAATGTATTTGCTTAATGTTATATATTATGGCGAGTTTGAATGATATTTTGCAGTATTGGGGAATCCATTCTGCGTGGCTGTTGGACACTCTGAGCGTTGTGGTGCGTTTGGGGATTATGGCGGTTGTCGCTTGGCTGACTTATCGGATAGCGAAAAAATGGCTGGCTAAGCTGGTGGTGAAGTTAGCCGGGAAAACGGCGACCCATTGGGACGATCTGATGTTCGATGCCCGTTTTTTCAGTTGTTTTGCCCTTTTTATCACACCGATTGTGGTGCAGGTGTTGTCGGCTTATATGGAGTGGAATCACAGCGTATTGCTTCAGAAAGCGATTCATATCTGGGTGGTTGTGGCTGTAGTACTGCTGGTATCGGTTATATTGGACGGGATAAACCGGATTTACGATAGTTATCCGGTTGCCCGGAATCGTCCGATCAAGGTGTTCATACAGGTGATCAAGATTTTTATCTATTGTGTGGCTGTTATTGTGGTCGTGAGTATTGTTATGGATAAGGATCCCCGGGCCTTATTGGTGGGGTTGAGTGCTTTTGCCGCCGTGCTGATGTTGATTTTTAAGGATGCCATTTTAGGATTTGTAGCGGGGGTGCAACTGATGTCCAACCGGATGGTGAAACTGGGGGACTGGATTGTGATGCCTTCGGCTCATGCGGACGGGGAAGTGCTGGAAATCAATCTGACAACGGTGAAAGTGCAGAATTGGGATAAAACGATTTCGACGATTCCTACTTACCGGATGGTTTCAGAATCTTTTACCAACTGGAGGGGGATGGAGGAGTCGAAAGGCCGCCGCATCAAGCGTTCGGTGAATATCGATGTGCAGTCGATACATTATCTTACTGACGGGGAATTGGACGTGTTGAAAAAGTCCGTTTTGCTGAAGGACTATATTACCGGAAAACTGGAGGAGCTGGAACGGTATAATGCCGGGAAGAAGACTCTGCTGGATGCCCGCAGGATGACCAATATCGGCATTTTCCGGGAATATATGGAAATGTGGATCGCTTCGAATCCGGATATCGCACAGCATATGACTCATATGGTGCGGCAGTTGCAACCCGGACCGACCGGACTTCCGTTGGAAATATACTGTTTTTCAAGCCGGCAAAAGTGGATTGAATACGAAAGAGTGCAGGCGGATATTTTTGATCATTTGTATGCTGTTATCCCGCTTTTCAACCTGCGGATTTTTCAATATCCCTCGGATGGTTTTGTACCGATGAACGCCGAAGGGTGAATGACTGGGGCCGGTTTTCACAGCATCGGGGCAGTGCTCCGGAGGATCGGGGAAATGATTCCCGGCCCGGACATTTAGCGTGAACGGAGTCTGTTGCGATTCAGGAAAACATCGGGTTGTTATTTCCTGTTCGGGAAAATCAGAACTGCCAGAAAGCCGAAAATACCGAATAGTCCTACTATACCCAGATCTAAAAGATTGAACAGGTTTCCCGGTTTCCGGTGATTCCGATATTTAATGCCAGCCAGGATGACGCTCAAAAACAGATTCAGCCAGATAAAGCGGCCGGGCGGATTGAACAGGGGGATCAGATGCACGTAGCCCGGAGTGAGCATTATTTTTAAAGGAAACAGGTATTGTTCGATCCGGGCGGTCCGGCTTTTGGCATAACTGTCGGTTTCCAGGGCGCAATAGTCGTGAAGGTTGTAGCCGGCATCCAGGACGTACAGGCGGACACTGTCGGCATCGGTGTTTTTGTAGCTTTTATAAAAGCAATTACCGGAATATATAAATCTTCCGTTACCCGGTCGGACAGGCAGTTTTTTCAGGCTGTAGTCCGTACGAAGGATGTAAAGTTGTTGCCGGTCATCGTAGATATAGGCATAGAGGTCTCCGGGAACCTGGCATTTCATGGAGCTTACAGTCATATTTTTTTCGATGTGGCGGCAATAAGGACGGCCTTTGACCATTTTCAGGTGGAATAGGCCGCCTTGGTTGTCGATCATGAAGTAGCCGTCATCGCGTGATTTTAAAATGGAAGGAATGCCGTAAATATCCCGGGCAGGAGGCTGAAAGCCGGCTGCGGTTAAGGCATCATTGAAAATCCGGCTTTTCTCCGGGAGGATTTTATTGTTTTCAGGGTCTATAAATTCTATGCCGCGATGATTGATCCGGAAGAGATCGCCCGGTAGTTCCGGTCTGACTTTTCCGGATTCCGACTCGAACAGGGGATTCAACCGGAAAGTAAAAGAGTTGACGGGCATGAGCATGCCTCTTTGGGTGGTTTTTACCAGTTCCCGGTCAAACTTGATTCCCTGGATGGAATCGGGTAGTTCTCCAAGTAGAGCCAGCTTCCGGGTGTACAGGAAAGGCAGTTGCTGGTTGTATTCCCGTTCGGTGTATCGTTTCCCTGTCTGGTCGTAATAGATTGTCTTTGGTTCGTGGGTCAGGGGATCGCTAACTTCTTCGCTGATCATAAAATTCTGGCTGATTTCACTGTAATAGATCAGCTTTTTAGAAGGTCGTTTCTCAAAATTTTTCCGGTAAAGATCGGGCAGTGTCATGGCCAGTACCGTTACTCCCGACAGTACCAGAAAAAGGCGTATGATTTTGGCGGCTAATGTCATAATTGTCCTTTGTTAAAACGATATGAGGTGAAAACCGGAGCGATACCGGACAAACAAGTGATCAGACCGAGTACCGGTAATAGGGTAACTGCGTTTCCGATAGGTAAATACATGAAAAAAAGGGTCAATACTTTATAGCTGACCAAGATATAGAGGAAACGGAATTTCCAGACAGGTTCCAGGGCGATCATGGCACACAGGAAATAAGCGCAAAAACCTCCTAAAATCCAGGGACACATGGTCTGAAGAGACGGGATTGTAATTTCTGCGGGCAAATAAACGGAGATCAGACTGGCAAAAACCAGTATCCCGGGTAACAGGATGAAAAGCATCCCTACAAACCCGTAGATTATCATGGCGTAGATGATCAGCAGGTTGGGAAGCGGGAGATGCAGCGCCAGTTTGATGCGTTTGTCCGCGATTTCCGGTACAAACTGCGGGATTCCGACGAGTAGTGCTGTCACCAGGGGAATATAGCGGTACAAGGAAAAAAACGGTGTTTTATGAGTCATCAGGGTGGACAGATAGGTGACTCCTCCGACCGAGAGAAAATGGCTCCGGAATGATATAAAGATATAAATCATTACTCCCAGGTTCAGTAGCAGGGCTATTGAGATAAACCATTTGGTCTTCAGCCATTCTTTGTATATAAGATGTTTCAATATTGTCATAAGTCCGTTATTAGGATTTTAGTATTTCTTTCCGGTTTTTCTTCAGCGGGAAAACGAGTATTCCGATAAAGCCATATATTCCGAAGATGACCACCGACAGGATGTCCAGGATGGAAAACGGATCGGATAGCTGATATCCGTTTTTCCGTTTATGGCAGAGAGTGATGCCGGCTAGCAGCAGATTGAACCAGATAAAACGTTTTACCGGGGACCAGTCGGCATAAAATCCGTCCCAGGCGGTTTGCCCTGCAGAAAAAGGAAATATCAGGTCGGCGAAAAAGCCGGCTGTGGTTTGCGGAAGCGGAGGAGAATAGAGGGTGCAACTGTCTATTAACCGGAAGTTCCGGTCGAATACAAAGGTTGTTTGCTGATTCCGGTCCGCTAGGGTAAACTGCCGGTAGAAAAGATTTCCGGTAAGCATGACGGATTTGCCTAAAGAACCGGGAAGATCTAAACGGGTATAACTTTGGTCCGGGTGCTGGATATAAGTGTCCCCGTCTTCTGTAATCAGAATGGCCCTGATGTCCGGCGATTTCCCGAAGATGATGTTCAGGATGTTTTTGGCGTCCGGCTTTTCCAGTTTTTGGACCACAGGAGCGGACGAGTCCATGGACAGACGATAGAGGTCGTTTTGGGCGTCTGTCACGTAATATCCGATGGCTTCGGACACATCTTTGTCGGGAGAAGTCCACATGCGGCGGGCCGGAAACCGGAAATCCTGAGCGGTGAGACTGGTGTTGAAAAGCCGGCTTTTCTCCTGGTCGGTCCGGTTGGTTTCGCAAACGATAAATTGCAAGCCTTCCGGGGTGATCCGGAAAAGGTCCCGGGGTTCCAGAGACCGGGTGGTGTAGCTTTGCCGGTCGCGGAGTTCACACAGCCCGTAATACAGTCCGGGCTGGGCGGAATAGTATTGTGAAAAAGCTTCTGAAGATACGAGTCCGGGAGTGACGGCTATGCCGCAGATGGTGTCCGGAAACCTGCCTTCATAGGCCAGCTGGGAAACATTGTCGAGCAGAAGAAGCTGGCCGGCGGAATCCCGGGAATAGCTTTTTCCCTGCCGGTCGTAATAGACGGTATGCCCGGAAACGCCGTTTTTGTCTTTAGGGTAAACATATTCGGAAATGATAAAATCGCCGAGTATTTCACTGTATGAGATGTTTTTGTAACCGCTTCCACCTCTTGAAGAAAACGTGGTGTGGTATAGCTGCGGAAGTACTGTTGCTGCAGCTAGTACGGCAAACAAGACGGCTATGATTCTTGTGATTTTGGCCAACATGATTATTTTTCTCCTTTGTAAAAACGTTGTGAGGAATAAAGTACCAGTCCCGATGACAAGACGGCCATCAGGATCATGACGGGAATGGAAGCCCCGAATGCCCCGTGGGGTTCTTTGCCGGTCAGAAAGAGCTGCAGAATGTAATAAGCGATGACCGAATAAGCGAGCTTGCGCCATTTGCCGGGTTCCACTGCAATCAGGGCCATAAAATTGTAGGCCATATAGCTGCTCAGGAACCAGGGGATCAGGGAAATCATGACGGGCTTGGTGATCTCTTCCGGAAATAAACGGATGTTGTAGCAGAGAAAAAGCCCGGCATAAATGAGATTGCTTAAAGTCAGCAGAAGAAGACCGAAACCTGCCATGCCTGAAATCAGTACCGTGTTTTTTACCGGCAGATGCAGGGTCAGGCGGATGCGTTTTTGCATGACTTCGGGAATGTATTGGGAGAGCCCGATACATAAGGCTGTCAGGAGAGGGATGTACTGAAACGAGGCGTAATAGATGAACGGAGGTTCGTCGTATAAAATGCGCAGCATGATGGTCTTGGCTCCCTTTAAAGTGATTTTATTTTCGACGGCGGTGAAAATGTACATTATAATTGCTATTCCCGGAATGAGCGTTCCCAGGAAGGCCCAACGGGTTTTGATCCATTCTTTGTAAAATAAATGTAGTAAGTATCTGGTCATAATTTATTAAAGCCGTTGTCTCGTTCGATGTTTCGGTAAACGATGATGTTGCTGTATGGTATAAGGTCTGTCAATAACCGGGTTTTGTGAAACGGACCGGAGGTCCGGTGTCGTATCTGCCTGTTCAAGCTAATATTTGCCTGTCAGGCCGATAAAGGCGTCCTCCAGATTCATGGGTTCTTCTTTGAAATTCCGGAAGGAAATCCCTTGGCTTGCCAGTAATTGTCTGACCTCCGCCTCGTTGCCATAAGTGTAGAATTCGTAGTGGTTCCGGACATGTTCGACGTTTACGGCCAGCGGATGGCCTTTTAATTCTGCATCTTCCCTGTCCAGGTCAAAGGTGAATTCTTTGAAACGGGTGGTGAAGTCTTTTACAGGACTTTGTACCAATACCCGGTTGTAGTCCATAATCAGAATGTCGTCAATCAGACGTTCCATGTCCTGAATAATATGGGAGGTCAGGAAGACTGTTTTTTTTTCCGCTTTGGCATATTCACGCATGTAGTCGATAAACAGACGCCGGTAG
>CAZMAE010000179.1:0-1674 GCA_964564205.1 uncultured Odoribacter sp.
GTGTCGTTCGACGTACTTGAGGATCTTCAAAATCTCAACCGTGGTCAATATGAAAAATTCAACAACGCATTGAAGGCGTTGCACAGTTCGAGCCTGCGGGTGATGATCAACTCCACGATAACTCCCTCATCCGTAGGAAGAATTGAGGAAATAGTTGACACTGTTATTGAAAAATATCCCTTTGTGGAACAATTCACAATGGAACCGGTCACCGCTGCCGGACTTTTTGATTCATCGGCTGATCTTAGGATATTTTACGATACTTTCTTTGATGCATACCTTAAAGCCAAACAGCGAGCAGATAAAGTTGGTCTGAATTTGAGGTTTACGTTTGACGATGCGCTTCGCGGTATCACAAAGCGCCATTGCCCTGGCAAATTTGCTCTTACCCCGTCGGGGAAAATAAGTGTTTGTCATCTTGTGTCGTCACCCCTTGAAAAGCGTTTTGATGAATGTGTATATGGCGAGATCGGGGAAAAAGGGCTGCATATTGACCAAGAAAAATTCTGTGAACTTTACAGTCACAACGTATTCGCTTATCCCGAATGCGCTGACTGCATAGCTAAATGGAGTTGCGGAGGAGAATGCTTCACCAGGCGCTCCACCTATCCCCAAGAGTATTTTACAGAGATATGCCGTTTTAACCGGCGTATCGTAGAACATAATATTTTAAAACATCTACTGCCGTGAGCTACGCATACTTGATACTCATACTTATATTACTGGTTGTGATAACTGTAATATTTCGATGCAATATGTACAAGATTGACCGCAAGATTCAACAGCCTATGAGTTCGGTCATACTCTTGGGATTCGGAGTATTGTGCATTCTGCTGTCGTTTTTTCTGATAGATTGCGTGGCAAACAATGTTGCCCCCAACTGGCATAATTTTCTTAGGCTATACGGCTTATTCTCCCAGACTAACAGTGTGTATTCTGTAGACTCAAACGAAACGGATGCACCATTTTATATCGTTATCTCCCTGTTTGGAGCAGTACTGTTCTCCGGGCTGATGATTTCGACAATCAACAATATGTTCAGCCAACGCATATATAATGTGCGCGAGGGGCATGTAAACTACAAATTCAAGAATCATGTGGTGATTATCGGAGCCAACAGCAGCCTGCTAACAATAATCAATTCAATAAATCTTTGCGATCGCTTTTTCTTAAATCGGGCTGATCGACGTGACACGTCTCGGGCTAAGATAATGGTAGTTACATCCAAGCATCCACAAAATCTCTCCTATATCAGAGACGCTGTAGGTGAAGATTTGTGGAGCAGGATATTTTTTGTTAACGATAACATATTAAAGCCCGTTGAGACACCCCCGCAGAAGTGCGACAATACCGAAAGCAAGAACAAACTGACTGAAATCTCAAAACAGATCAAAAAACATTTTTTTCACAGCATTAGAATTGAAAAGGCTCTTAGTGTATATATAATCGGCGATGCAGAGTTGGATAACAATGAGGTGCAAAACACACAGATACTCAACAATCTCATAAACTATCTAAATTTTTGGGCGCCAAAAAACAAGACATCCGATGTGATTGACTGTTATGTGGATTATACTAATCCAGAGATTATCATGTCATCGCTGCGGTCGTATGAAGACAACTCCTACAACGGTATATTGCACCGGCTTCATGTGAATCCTTTTGACTCTGGAC
>CAZMAE010000180.1:0-3071 GCA_964564205.1 uncultured Odoribacter sp.
GCCAATTGTCGCAACAAACGATTGTGAGTGTTTATTGCCGCTTGATATTGTCCATACGCAATAGCCGTTTCGGTCGAAGTTATAACCGGAAAGATGTAAGGCGATTCTCCGGACGAACCTGCTTTGCCTTTGACAGTAGAGAGACGCAATTTGACTTTTATAGTTGCCATATCTTTAATCATTGATAATCAAAAAAACCTCTCTTAATCGCGTAAGGGAAGATTCTGGAATACGAATTAAAGGATATATTTACAGGCATTACCGCAGCAACATCCACAGTTTTCTCTTTCCTGCTTCATGGTTGAAGTTAAAAGTAAGTCGGAGAAAGAGGAAATTGAAAAACTAACGGACCTTGATGGGAAAGATATAAAAACAAAGGAAGGATGGCTCCCCGGATTGATTTTTTGTATAGCAATCCAAAGAACCCTTCCCCCTGAGTGATTATATTTAATCCGGCATGCAAAAAAGAACATGGGATTAACTCACAACGCAACAACGGGCTTGGGGAAACCTTGAGGACGAATGAGCAACCCCACGTTCAAGTCATATTAAATACGTACTTTAAACGTGAGTGTTGCCGCATCCGTCCCGCCCTCTATCAAATTCCCCAATTTAGTTGAAACGGGACGTGCATCAACACTTAATAATCCAAAAGATTCGATCTCCTTTACCAAGAGATGTCATCTGCTTAACTGAAGTAATAAAACTACTTATTTAATCAAATTTCCAGCATTGAATAAATAATTTCAATACATCAATTTCGTACAAAGGAAAATATTTTTCATTATATTCACAAGTTTTGCAACCTTTTTTTGTTTACCAAGTCATGCTATATGTTTCTGCAGAATTACGCTTTCAGACAGGCATTCCGATCGGGAATTCAGGCTCTGTTGTCCGGTAAATCCCATCTGCCGAATTTTCATGTCTCTGACAAAATCCGCAATTGCGAATAAAAACAATCTGCCAATGAAAGACAACGCATCATTTTCCCGATCCTTTCGAACAGCTCTTATCTTGTTTCCCGTTATAAAATAATAAAAACAAACCTCAGTGTATACGGAGAAGAAAATGTTATTATATTTGCAGTGAAGTAAAAGTATTGTGCGTTTTTGAGCATGATGTAAAGTTTATTCTTTTTCTATAGTAAAGTCGGCAAAACTTTTAAGAAACAGAAAAGATAAATTATACGTCACATAGAGATATGTGGCCGAATAATTTGTCACTGTTTCCGGGTTTGCCGATCCCTTCTATAGATGACAGATTGTCGGTCACTTTTTTATGTGTGCAGAGCTATGAAAAAAACGAAACCTCCTATCGATACAGCCTTACTAATGGAACTTCTACAGACCATAATTTGCGAAAAGAGCGACCTCATCTGGACACTTCCCTACTCTGCCGAGATGCAAACCATCATTATAAAGGAGCTGTTTCAGAAACTTCCGATCTCCGGAAATTGATCTCTACCTCTAAAAAGGCAAGCTGTTTCAGGCAAAATTCCCTCCCACCGCTACAATGCGGCCAATAACAGACCGATATCCCTCGAAATCAACCCATACCTGTCAGCAATGACTTTTTTAGTCAAAATGCCGTGATACAGATACACTCCTTCGCGTAATCCGTTATCCTGACGGATGGCCGGCGAAACTCCTCCCAGCAAGGCAATACGCTCGAACAAGGGCAAAAAAACATTACTATAGGCAATGGTGGCCGTCCGGGCCACCCGCGACAAAACATTAGGCACACAGTAATGAATAACTCCCTCATAAATATAAACCGGCTTTTCATGAGTGGTCGGTCCCGAAGTTTCAATACATCCACCGTGATCAATCGACATATCCACAATCACCGCTCCCTGTTTCATCAATTTCACCTGATCTTCCGTCACCACGGTATTGTTAAAACTATCGAGACAGCGCATGGCACCGATCAAAACATCGGCGGACTTCAAGGCTTTTTCCAGAACGGGCCGATGAAATACCGAAGTATACACCCTCCGGTCCAACACTTCATTCAAACGGCGCAACCGGCTGACCGAATGATCGAATACCCTGACCAAGGCTCCCAGCCCCAATGCCGTCCGGGCAGCAAATTCCCCTAACGTCCCCGCCCCCAGAATCACAATCTCTGTAGGTGTGATTCCACTGATTCCTCCCAGAATAATCCCTTTTCCGCCCCGGGAATTATTCAGATACTCGCTGGCAATCATAATGGCCGAATTTCCAGCAATCTCGCTCATGATTCGCACCACCGGAAAAAAGCCGTCTTCGTCTTTGAGCATGTCGAACCCGATTGCTGTCACCTTCTTATGCATCATTTCCAGAATAGCTTCTTTCCTCATATCACACAATTTCAACGGAGAAAGAATCACCTGTTTTTCGTGCATATAGGAAGTATCGGCCACCGATACGGAAGTTGCCTTGATGACTATATCAGCGGTATACACTTCACTACAGGCATCCACAATATCGGCACCAGCCTCGGCATATTCCGAATCACTGTAACGGGCATTCTTCCCCGCTCCCCGCTGAATTAAAATCTCATGTCCCATAGAAACCAATACATTCACAGATTCAGGCGTCAGACAAACCCTGTTTTCCCCTTTTTCCAATTCATTGGGAATCCCGATAACAAGCCTTTTCTGTCTGCTTTCCTGAAACATTTCCTTCTCCTGGTACACAAACCATTGTTTAGTTATTGTAGCGGACATTTTTCCTGTATTGTCCATAGTCCCTATTTATTACAGATTACATTTCAATCCTCAATTCTCTGCTGCCATCCGGATTTTCCGATAAATAACAATTCACGGTATCCAAAGGCAGCAACTCCCCGATCTTCTCCGGCCATTCAATAAAACACTTATTACCACTGTAAAAATATTCTTCATAGCCCAAATCCAACGCCTCAGCAATACTGTTTACGCGATAAAAATCAAAATGATATATAGATTCTCCATTTTTAGCGACATATTCGTTGACAATGGCAAAGGTGGGCGAACTGACATCGTCCTCCACCTCCATACTGGCTGCAATGGCTTTCACAAAAGTGGTCTTACCCACGCCCATCGGACCGTA
>CAZMAE010000181.1:0-2272 GCA_964564205.1 uncultured Odoribacter sp.
TTTATGAAGATACAGAAGTAATTCCAAAGTTTTTATCTTTTGATATGGAAGTTTCAAATCTTCTGTCTGATTATAAAATCCTGAAAATATCCCCTCTGTCTGTTCGTTCCCTGCAAGGAATGATATAGTGTCGTTCTGACAAAACTTTTTTTGCAGAGTTTCATAAAAAATATTTGTCCCTTTCAACAGTTCAGGGGGATTGGCGGCAGCTTCCTGTAAATCAATGCTAATAGTAAGTCCCGAATAATGACCGGTCGGGAAAGCAACGACTGAATCTGTGCAGACATTCATAGTATGCAAGGAAAAGTCCCCCGGATTGAGATAAATTCGATTGCCGTTTTTCATTTTCCATGCTATTTGACCGGATTTGCAATAATTGATGTGAATGATAGAATCCACAGCATTGTGTTTCATAGAAACAGCTTCCGATTTAAGATTAAAGTACATTAAATCTATCCCAGGAAAAAGTGAAATTGTTTCAAATTCTTTTTGTTCGGATAAGTTGTTCAAGCTTTTTTGAACCTTAAGCAATTCCTCATTCATACGAATATCCTCACAATTCAGGACAGGCAATTTCCATAACCTGTTCTATCATCTGGTGCAGAAGTCGGCTCTCCGGTGTATCAGCGGCGCGGTAGTAGACTTCTTTTTTCTCACGACGGCAGACGATTAATCCGCTGTTCTTCAAAGGTCTGAGATGGTGTGATACGGCAGGACTGGACATCTCCAGCATTGCAGAAATATTGATAACGCATTCTTCGTGGTGGCAGAGAAGCCAAAATATACGAACGCGGGTGGTGTCGCCAAGCTGTTTAAAAATATCAGCTACCTCTTGGAAACGGCTTACATGGCTTATCTGTTCTTGTATCTTTTCGATTTCCAGTCCCTCCCCATGATGGTGAGGCAATTTTATATTGTTCATAGCGGTTTCTCCTTTCTATATTTCGCCCAATATATTTAGCCCAAATAGAAATACTTTTCGCCCATTCGGAAGGATGAGCACTGAGCATATTGACTTTACACTCTGGCTGTATTATACTACAACCAAGATGATTAAACAAGTGCTTAATCATAAAATCCAAAAATAATTTAATATTCAAGGAGAAATTTTCTATGAAAAAGACATACGCTATTGAAGTGGACTGCGCCAACTGCGCAAATCTGATGGAGGATGCGACTCGTAAAACTGCAGGAGTTGCGTCCGCTACCGTAAACTTTATGACACAAAAGATGATTGTGGAATTTGAGGACGGTCATAATCCGAAAAGCGTTATGCAGGATGTTTTGAAAGCCTGCAAAAAGGTTGAGCCTGACTGCGAGATTGAGCTCTGATAAAAACTGCCTTTATAACGAAATGGCACCCTTAAAATGCCTCGGCAGTTTTAGGGTGCTTTTTTCTGAATATCAAATATCGAAAGGAGCTCGTTACTTATGCAGGAACTGATAATAAATATTTTGCTTGGAATTGTTATCCTAACGGCTGCCGGTATTCTCATTTTCATTGGCAGACGCAAAGGCGGCATTACCAAAAAACAGCGAAAAATGATGATTCGCATTTTAATATCCTCTTCTGTTCTTTTGGGATTACAGTTTGTATCTGCGGAGATGTTTGACGCTTTTGACAGATTTTTATTTCCGTCAGCAGGTCGCTGGATTCGTTTTGCTTGTTACCTGGTTGACTATTTAATTATTGGATATGACATCCTGAAAAAGGCAGCTAAAGGCATCAAAAACAGACGGGTATTTGATGAGAATTTCTTAATGGCTGTTGCAACAATAGGTGCAATGGCATTGGCTATTTACGAAAACGGAGAATATCTTGAAGCGATTGCCGTTATGTTGTTTTATCAGATCGGCGAGTGGTTTCAGGGTTATGCGGTTGGTAAGAGCCGCCGCAATATCAGCAATTTGATGGATATTCGTCCTGATTACGCAAATATTGAAAGAAACGGAAAGCTGGAACAGGTTGATCCCGATGAGGTCGGTATAGGCAGCGTAATTGTTGTGCAGCCTGGTGAAAAAGTACCGATTGACGGAATCATTGTCGAAGGCAGCTCCAGTTTAAATACCAGCGCTCTTACGGGTGAAAGTCTGCCCAGAGAAGCAAAAGTTGGTGATGAAATCATCAGCGGATGTATTTGTATGACAGGCGTTTTAAAAGTACAGACAACGAAGGAATTCGGCGAATCCACTGTATCTAAAATATTGGATTTGGTGGAAAATGCAAGTTCCCGAAAATCAAAATCGGAGGATTTCATTTCAAAATTCGCAA
>CAZMAE010000182.1:0-3063 GCA_964564205.1 uncultured Odoribacter sp.
CATCGCACATCACAGGCATGTACAGGAGTTATATTGCGAGCTGCTGAAGGAGGTTAAAGGCATCACCATGCACTGCAACCCCGGAACGGAATATGACTCGAACTTCTGGCTCTGCACGGTTACGCTCGATCCCGGCCTGAAAATCAAAGGTCAGGAGAACGCCTATAAACAGATCGTCACCGGAGCTGTCGGCGGAGCGGCCGGCGTGATCCATGCCGCTCAAACGGCCACAACCGACTGTCAGCCCAACGACAATGTCGAAGCACTGCGCATAGCTCTCGACCAAGCCAACATCGAAGCCCGTCCGCTGTGGAAGCCGATGCACAAACAGCCGGTCTACCGCAATGCTCCCGCTTACACCAACGGCATATCAGAAGCCCTCTTTAAAGTCGGCATCTGCCTGCCCGCCGGTCCCTACGTTACCGACGATGATGTCCGTTATATTGTCGACATCATCAAAGCCTCAATCGTGGAATAATCCAAGTCTAACATCATAAATCTGCGCAAACGAATTTCGCTTTGCCCGGCTCGCATGAGCGGCAGGGGTCTAACGGAGAGCATCAGATGTCACGGACGTTGATAGTTGTAGGGGAGTAGGATTCTCCATTGTAGATTACCGTTGATTGTGTGGGGATGTTAAGCGAGGCTGACAGTTTTTTCATATTGGCTGCGTAATCGGGCTGCAATGTTTTTCCGGATTTAATTTCGTACAGGTTAAGGCCACCGGTTTCCGTGGGTTTCACAACATCAACCTCGATACCTCTGTTTTCCCGATAGAAATACAAGTTTGGGCGGTTGTTCTCAATCAATGCTCTTTTCACTAATGCCGATACGGCAAGGTTCTCAAAGATGGCTCCGCGTATAGGATTAGACTTAAGGGCAGATGAATGACTAATAGATAGAAGATTACACAGGAGTCCCGTGTCATAAAAATAGATCTTTCTATTTTTAGTCAAACTTTTTCCTGGATTGTTGAAATATGGTGGCAACTCAAATACGATGTATGAGGTCAGTAGCAATGAGAGCCATTCGGATATTGTCACTGCAGAAACCCCAACCTCACGCGACAGGGCTGAGGCATTGAATTCCGAACCTACTCTCAGTGCCAGCATCCTGACAAATGTGTCGAATTTGAGCAGATTTGCGCCCCTCAGCAAGTCTCTTAGGTCTCGTTCCACATAAGTGTCATAGTAGCTGCTGTAGAAGTCCTTCGGGTTAATGCCATCGGCAATGACTCCCGGATAGAATCCACGTATCATCAATTGCTCGATATCGATGTTTTTCATATCGTCTGTCATTTCTCCGAATGACAGGGGAAGAAGCGTGAAGAGTGCGGTGCGGCCGGCCAACGACTGGGTTACTGTGCTGAGAAGGGCGAAGTTGCTGCTTCCTGTAAGGATATACCGACGTTTTTTGTCTTCATCCACTCGCACCTGTATCTCTGACAATAATTGAGGCACTCGCTGTACCTCATCAATTACTACAGCATCTCCAAGATTTTCGAGAAATCCCTGCGGGTCGTTTGACGCCGATGACATCGCGGCAATGCTTTCGAGGTTTACATACCTGTATTCAGGGAATAAATGTCGGCATAAGGTACTTTTCCCAGCTTGTCGCGGGCCGGTTATTGTGATTACCGGATAATGCACGTGGGCTTCCTTAATGCGTGCCGTGATAGATCGTGGGATAAAATTCATATTTTGCAAAATTAAAAGTTGCACCTTGAATTATGCAAATATGCAATGAATTTGTTGGAATGCCAAATAACAAGAAATAAAATGCGAAAAAGAATCTTACTTTCTGCGTGAATCACCGAAAACAGATCACCTTTCTTTCCTCTTTCCCGGAGGAAAAATAAGCATCAGATTCATTTACCTGAAGATTGACCGCTCCCTCGCCATGGAATGGTTTTTCACCATATAAAAAACATTTATGTTTGTTTTTCCAGCCCGCGCAGGAAAGAACCGTCAGGGGCATAGCTATTCAACCGTTTCTCTAATTTCCTGAATTTCAGCAGGCCTTTGAAAAAGAGAATAACGCTGAAAAACAAACAGAGATACGCCAGAATTTTCAGGTGACTGATGCTTTTAATTTCCAATATTCCAATGCCTGCCGTCAGCAAATACAAAGAAGTGCGGATATAGGCAAAAAGCGTCCGTTCATTTGCCAGCTTCGTACGCACAAGCGCCAGACGGTCCCTCAATATCAAATCATTCGGTTCTTGCCTACCTTTCGTAGCTTCCAATACATCCATATTTACCTTTTTGTTGCTTTTACGTATTTCTGTCTGCTTGGTTGGGAGGTGATTTATAGAAAACGCACCTCGCATCAAAAATGTATTATCTTTGCGCTAATAAAAAGGCAGTAATATGTTGTACAGAAAAATCGTAAGCATTCGAAGTGAAGGCCATAAGCAAACCGGCATATCCTCTGGTTGAGAATAGCGGTAAAAATCTGCTAAAGCTCTATCTTAACGATGTAGGCATCTTATCGGGGATATTCTACCGCAATAATATCAAGGCGGTGATGTCGGATATAAAGAGTATAAACCTCGGCTCGGTTTATGAGACAGTCGTAGCACAAGAGTTAAGAGCCCACGGATACAACCTATACTACTATGATAACAAGAAAAACGGTGAGGTGGATTACTTGATAGATGATGCAGACAACTTGTCAAATATTCCTATCGAGGTGAAGTCAGGCAAAGATTATACAGTCCATAGTGCGTTGGATAAATTCTTGTCGAATGATGAGTATAATATCAGGAAAGCCTATGTATTATCAAATAAGCAAAATGTCTATATAGAGAATGGAATTATATATATGCCTATCTACTATGTCATGTTCTTCCGGAATATTTCCAATGTCGTAGAAGAATTCTTAGACTAGCATTTATTTGTCGGATAATCTCGACTGATCTCTCATATGGAAGTTCGGTCTGTCATTTTATTTGATTTATGGAAATAGCATTATCTTTACACAATATGTCAATAACAAGCAACGGTGACAAAGATTACAAATTATAGTATTCTTTGAACCAAGCAACAGTACGGTCGATGCCGG
>CAZMAE010000183.1:0-9062 GCA_964564205.1 uncultured Odoribacter sp.
TGGGAAATTGACAAATTCACCGGCAACTGTATTTTTATGCTGCTCAATAAACTGACCGGTTTTACGGTCTGGGTAATTGTCGATAGGACCACGGCCATAGTAAGTGAAGTCGGCGTATTCCCGAGGTATAATCATTTCATAGCCTAGACGGGGTAGGATAAGGTTGGGTTGGTTAGAGGTGATACTCGCTTCCAGTTCGATGGAACCATCCTGATATACGGTCCATATCTGATTGGTGGTGAATTTGAAGTCGTTCGGACCGAACGGTTTGTCTGTTTGTTCCTGGATACTGTTTTTTCCTGAGCTGGTCCCTCCGGTTATCTTGCCGGCATGAGGAGCCTGCGATTCCACAGTAAAAGCAAGAACGATGGTACCGTTACTTTTTTTCAGGATGTTGCTGCTGATTACCTTATGTTTTAAATGGTGAAGGCCTTTGTCAAACCATTGAGTATAAAACCAGTTATCATTGTTGGTAAATGCACGTAAAGCACTTAGTTTTGGACCGTTCCCCTTTTCGATGACAGGTCGGTTATGGTATATCAGGCTGGATATGGTGCCCGTCTGTGTGTCAAAGCTGACTTCAAAGTCTTTGCCTTTGATGGTTTTGATGTGCGAAGGCATGTCGATGAAATGCAAGGGCTCTGACAGTGCGGCTATTTCGCTGATTGAAGGACGGACAGTGGCAGCTTTTAATTGAAATTGTTCTTCTGCTTCGACGAAACCTTTGTCCGCCCAGGGCATCTGATTTTTAAGCAGATATTGAATTTTTACAAAATATTCTTTATCGTTGCTTAACCGCTCGAAGGAATAAGGTACGGTTATGCTGGTTTTCTGACGTGCGGGAGTTGCTTCGGGAGTAATGTTTCCATTTTGAATGGCCTGCCCGTCTGCATAAAGTGTCCATTTTACATCATAGTCTGAAAGATTTTTGAAATAATGTTTATTGAATATTTCGAAGATGCCTTTTTCTGGATGAATCATCTTAAATCCGATGTTCTGATATACCTTTTTAACTTCATGATACTGTGGTTTAGGCTCCAGATCGCCGAATACAATACCATTCATAACGAATTGGCCATCATTCGGCGTATCTCCGAAATCTCCTCCATAAGCCAGATACTGTTCTCCTGTTTGGGGATCATAATTGTACATGGATTGGTCGACCCAGTCCCAGATTGCAGCGCCACAGAAGAAATTGGTCGATTCTATGGCTTCCCAGTAGTCAATCAGATTGCCTACTGCGTTTCCCATGGAGTGGGCATATTCAGAAATGTGGAACGGATATTTGATGTCGTACTTTCCTTTAACGGCTCCTCTTACCCAACCGATGGAAGGATATTGGTTGGATCCCATATCTACGATATTGTTATTGCGTTCATATTGTACCGGGCGGGAAAGGTCAGCCTTTTTAAGAGCATCATAAGCTGCTACGAAATTTTGGCCTGGTCCGGCTTCATTGCCCAGAGACCAGATTACAATGGAAGGATTGTTGATGTTGCTGTGTACCATTTCCATTACGCGGGCGATATGGGCCGCTTGCCATTCAATGGGATGCGATAAGGAAGCGGCGCCGTAATAGTATTCATGAGACTCTATATTAGCTTCGTCTTCCAGGTAAATGCCATATTTATTGCAAAGGTAATACCAGTAAGGATCGGGGGTATAGTGTGAATTCCGTACATGGTTGATATTGCCTTGTTTCATGAGCATTATCTCTTTTTCCATCATATCTTGCGTGATGGCGTGACCGACAGCCGGGTTGGTTTCGTGGCGGTTGACACCTTTTAGTTTCACCGTTTTACCGTTAATATAGTAGTAGCGGCCTGCCAGTCCGAATTCATCTTCTTGTGCGGGAGTAGTTTTGATTTCAACTTTCCGGAAGCCCACGATGGATGATACGGTTTCGACAGTTTTGTTTTTGTTGTCTTTCAGTTCGGCTATCAAGGTATAGCGATAGGGATATTCTGCCGACCATTTGTTGGGAGCCTTGACTTTTAAGGTCACTTTTTCTGCTTCCTGGTGTTCGCCCGGATTTACAGGATCGATAAAGGCTGTAACGGTAGCATCGGCTACAGGTTCATTTTCATCAGAGTATAATTTATTGGCATAAAGAGAGTATACAATTTTGTATCCTTTGGCGTTTTTTTTCCCGAAATTCCGGATGTCAGCACTGATGTTCAGTAGACCATCGGTGTAGGTTGCATCTAGGTCCGGGATGGCTACTAAATCGCGGATTTGAACTTTCGGTGTTGCATAAAGGGCAACGGTCCGGAAAATTCCCGGAAGCCGAAACATGTCCTGAGCTTCAAGAAAAGAACCGTCCGAATTGCGGTAGACTTCTGCTGCTACGGTGTTTTTCCCTTTTTGCAGGTAAGAAGTGATATTGAAGCAAGCGGCATTGCGTGAGTTTTTCGAAAAACCGACATACCGGCCATTGATCCACAGGTAGAAGAAGGAATCTACTCCGTCGAAGTTGATGAAAATTTCTCTTCCCTCCCAATTTTCCGGTAACTCAAAATCGCGGCGGTAAGATCCTACTTCGTTGCGGTATTTGTATGTAGTCCAGTGAGTCGGGGGAGTACGCATGACCCCACCCCGCCAGTCGTCAACTTTTACGCTATGCATAAAAATGACAGGTTGATTGACATAAATGGGTACCCCGTATTTCAAGGAACCGTCTTTTTGGATGCCGTAGATGTTCCAGTTGGAGGGTACGGGGATGTTGTCCCAACGGGTGACATCGTAGTCTGGTTTATAAAAGTTTTTAGGCCGGGAGTTCGGATCGGGTGCCCAGTTGAATTTCCATTCTCCGTTCAGAGACATCCAGTATTTACTGTTTTCCGGTAATATTTTCCGGGCACTTTCTACATCTTGGAAGGTAAAAAACCAAGAGCGGGGTTGTTCTTTGTTGAGAGCCAGATTTTCGGGTGATTCCCATTCCTTGCCGGTAGGGGCCTGTTCAGCACCGTAGTTGAATCCTTTTAAAGGTGGCTGATCTGCAAAACTTTGTATAACCAGACTACAAAGTAACAAAATGAATGTTGGTTTACGCATAATACTTGGTTTTATGTGATGTTGTATATGAATTGTCCGTTGTGCGCATAGAATTACAATATTCGCTAAAAACTTTCATTTCGCCAAATAAAGTTCTTAAAGAATTTAACAAATAGGTGTGAAATATGAGGAGGTAATTGTGTTGTATGATTGTCACCCCGGGAAAGGGGAGGAGGACAGACGGTTGCGCAAATTTCTGAAATATACTTTGAAGATAGAACCCCAAACGCTGTCTGTCAGTGTTTGGGGCTCTAAACCTCGTGATCCCGTGGGGACTCGAACCCCAATCAAAGGAACCGGAATCCTTCATTCTATCCATTGAACTACGGAACCAATGCGGTGCAAAGATAATAAAAAAATAAAAGGAGAAACTATGTTCTCCTTCTATTTTTTGATTTTTTGAATGAATTATCGGGTCGCTTTCTTTACACTACCGTAATTCACTCGTAATGAATTTGCTTTACGTAATTCCTGTTTGATGTCCGTTACAATTCCCATTGTCACATGACGGTCAACTTTCAGGTTGTTGGTAATGCTGTTTCTGTCCTCTTCTTTACGTGCTTCTCGTTCAGAGGCTACAAAAGCTTGTAATTCTTCCAAGGTTGCAAAACGGTCGTTCAGCTGTATACGGGGTTCTGTTCCGTAGGCTCCCTGGTAATGATCGGTAGGTTTGCCGACATAGATATTGCTCACCAGAGATTTCTTTTCCAACTTGACTGTTTGCGTTGCCTGTGGCATTGCATTGGCAACCAGCAGAGATACTTCACGCATGGTCGTACTTACCATGAAGAAGAACAGCAACATGAATACAATATCAGGTAAAGATGCCGTTGATATAGCGGGCGTTTCTCTTTTACCGCCTTTTTTAAATTTTGCCATTATTTTTTCCCTCCTATGCTTTTGGGTTCAGCTTCCGAAACAGCCATGGGGATAACTGCCTTAACGGCATCCTGTTGTTCAGGCGAGAGTTCGCTAAAGTTCTTACCCCATTTTTCATTGGCTTTAGCATTTCTCATTTCGTTATAAGCAGCGGTCAACTGGTCTTGTACGGCGATATACATCTCGTACGATGTCCCTTTGTCGCTTTGTAGCGAAACGATTCCTTTTGAAACTTCAACTGGTCCGAAAAGTTCAATTGTTTTTATTTCTTTCTGAGGAAGATCTTCTTTATTCCCCGGATTTAAAATAAATTCTATCGTTCTGTCCTTTAAGGTAGAGACATCTGCCAAATCTCCATTGATAGACAACTGATCGTCCCGGTTTACTAATACCTGTAAGATGTTCCGTTTTGCATATTTCGGTGGATTCTGTTCCACGTCCGGCTGATAGGGCGGAAGTCTTCGGTATAGTCCGGAGTCTACGTTCATTGTTGTCGTTGCCAGAAAGAATGCCAGCAACAGGAACGCGATATCGGCAGTTGAAGAGGCATTAATTTCAGGTGTTTTCTTTGCCATATTCCTTGTTAGTTTATCTATTCCCCGAAAGAAATAGTTTTTATTTCATTCTTCTGTAAATTTCCGTTCCTAAGATTGCAAGTACTGCTCCTGCGAAAAGGAAATACATGGTATAAATGATGGTATCGGAAAGGATCAGCATGGAAGGTACGTTGTCCGGACCGTTATAGCCGATAAGTTTCATAGGAGTACCATCTGCCATCGCATAAGCAATCAACACTAATACAGCCACCAATGCCAGACCGATAAAACTTTTCATCGCTTGTTTCGGACGGGTGAAAAGACGTACGATCGGGAAGATTAACGCAGCGATTATTGCAATGCCAAACAGAATGTATGCCCAATTTAAAAAAGTTGAAGTATACACCGGAGTGGAATATTGTTGGTTCGGAATTTCGCCTCCGAACATGAATAATGCCAATAATACCACTGTTATAAGGAACATTACAATAGTAACAATATTCAGTATTTTCTTACTATTCATGGTTTATTTGTTTTTTTGCTCGTATTTTACTAAGATGTCCAACATGCTGACAGAAGCATCTTCCATATTGTTAACAATGCCTTCTACTTTGGATATGCAATAGTTATAGAACACCTGAAGGATCATAGCAACGATCAAACCTCCTACGGTAGTGATCAAAGCAACTTTGATACCTCCTGCAACCAATGCCGGGCTCATATCTCCTGCAGCCTGAATCTGGTCAAATGCCTGGATCATACCGATTACAGTTCCCAAGAATCCCAACATCGGAGCCAGAGCGATGAACAAGCCGATCCATGTCAAGCCTTTTTCCATCAGACCCATCTGAACAGAACCGTAAGAGACAACGGATTTTTCCACCATATCCAGACCTTGGTTGTAACGATCCAAGCCCTGATAGAAGATGCTGGCTACCGGTCCGCGGGTGTTGCGGCAGTATTCCTTCGCTGCATCGATTCCACCATTGTTCAGTGCATCCTCGAAACCGGCAATGAATTTTTTAGTGTTAGTATCTGAAAGGTTCAGATAAATAACTCTTTCAATAGCGATTGCCAAACCGAAAATCAAACACAACACAACGGCAGCCATAAATCCGGCTCCACCCTCGATAAATTTCTGTTTGATTGCCGCATGCATTGAGGTGCTTTCAATTTCCTCGTCATCGGTGATAGAAGCAGTCGTTTGCTCTGTCTGCGCTACAGGTGCGCTTGCTTCTTCTTCCTGAGCCATTAGTTTTGATGCTCCAATAGTAAGCATTCCTAAAACTGCTATTAGTGCAAATAATTTTCTCATGATCTCTTTAACTGATTTTTAGTTTATAAATAATTAAAATTTAACTCTCTTGTCTTCTATCCTTTTGTAAGCCTTTGTTCTTCATCGAAACACACCAAAAGGTGGTGCAAGGTATAAAAAAAATGTTAAGACCCAATACGATTCATGGTTATTTCTCCTTTAATTGATGAATTTAAGTATTTTTTTATTTCGTTTGAGTCTTTATATTTAGCAAGCAAGTACATCATTTTGCAGATGGCTGCCTCTGTTGTTATGTCGTAGCCGCTTGATACTCCACATTTTAGTAGTTCGCGGCTGGTTTCGTATCGTCCCATTTCCACCGTACCTCCTTGGCATTGGGTCACGTTGTAAATAAAAATGCCTTTTTCAGCAGCTTCTTTAATCTGTTTTAAAAATGGAGCATCCGTAGGAGCATTTCCGGAACCGTAGGTTGCTAGTATCAATCCCTTGAGACCCGGGGTGTGGATGACGGAGTCGATCAATTCTGTCCGGATGCCTGGGAAAAGCTGCAATATGGCAATGTTGGTGTCCAGCTGCGTGAAGCTGGTCAGGTGTCCGGTCCGGGGAGTATAGTCTATGGCCCCGTAGTTATAATGGATATGAATACCAATTTCTGCCAATGGAGGATAGTTGAACGATTGAAAGGCGTCAAAGCTTTCAGCGTTGGTTTTAGTTGTGCGGTTTCCCCGGTACAGTTTGTCTCCGAAAAGTATACATACTTCGGGTACGACTGCCTGGCCTTCAATGGTGGCGGCTGCAATTTCAAGGGCGGCAATCAGATTCTCCCGGCCATCCGTACGGATCGTGCCGATGGGAAGTTGAGAACCGGTGAAAACAACCGGTTTTGTCAAATTGTTCAGCATAAAGCTGAGTGCTGACGCAGAGTAAGCCATAGTATCCGTACCGTGCAAAATGACAAAACCGTTGTATTTATCGTATTTGTCTTGAATAATGCTGCATAGCTCAGCCCATAGGGTTGGTTTGAGATCTGAAGAATCGATGATTTCCGGTAGGGTATAACTGTCGATTGAAAATCCGAATTCTTTGATTTCGGGGACTGCTTTGGCTATCTGCTCGAAATCAAAAGGACATAAAGCCCCTGTGTCAGGATCGTTGATCATACCGATTGTACCGCCGGTATATATGATTAATACAGATTTGCCTGCCATTGCTGTTTGGTTTAACTGAAATTGCTCTTTTCCGCTCCTCACACGTTTTCAAAATGCAAATTAAATAAATTAATGGCATTTTGTGTCGTTATTTCTTCAATTTTTTTTAGGTCAATCCCTGTTATTTCTTCAATTTTTTGAGCTATTAACGGAATATAACTGCTTTCATTGCGTTTCCCCCGGAAAGGAACCGGAGATAGGTAGGGGGCATCTGTTTCGAGTACCAGGTGAGCTGGACCTGTTTCGCGGACCACTTCCGCCATTATGCTTTTTTTGAAAGTGATGATCCCCCCTATGCCCAACAAGAAGCCCATGGCTATAGCTTCGCGGGCTTGCTGGGTATTCCCGGGAAAGCAATGCAGGATTCCTTGAACATAGGGATGCCGCCGGAGTATTTCCAATATGAGGTCCAGAGAATCGCGTGCATGGATAACGACGGGGAAATTCAAATCCCGGGCCATCCCCAGCTGGTGCTCGAATACCTTGATTTGTTCTTTGTAAAAGGTTTTGTCCCAATAGAGATCAATGCCGCATTCTCCGATGCCGTAAAAGGACTGGCAACCGGCTTCGTGTTCTAGTTTTTTAAGTTCCTCTTTGTAATTTTCGTTTACTGAGGTCGGATGTAATCCCAATAAAGGGAACATGGTATCCGGATATTGCCGGCTGAGTGCCAGCATGCGCGGACGGGATTCTCCGTCGATATCCGGCAGGAAGATATATCTTACTCCGGCTTCGCGGGCTCGTGAGATAACCTCTTGGCGGTCTTCTCTGAATTCTTCTTCGTAAAGGTGTGAATGAGTATCGATGTACATAGAGTTATTAAAAAAGGATGACGTTATTCCCGGACGAAGATAATAAAAAAGACGCGTGTAAAAATTACACGCGCCCTATGGTTTGCAGATCTGCAGAAAGTATTCCGCAGGTCTGGAGTCGGATTAAACGTGGCCTTGTGCGCACATTGCATCAGCAACTTTGATGAAACCGCCGATGTTGGCACCTTTCACGTAGTCGATTTTGTCTCCTGTCTTGCCGTATTTTACGCAGGTATCGTGAATGTCTTTCATGATCTGAGACAATTTCTGATCTACCTCTTCGGCTGTCCAGCTGTATCTCATGGAGTTCTGGCTCATTTCCAGACCGGAAACGGCAACACCGCCGGCATTGGCTGCTTTACCCGGAGCGAATGCGATGTGTGAGTTCAGGTATCTCACAGCTTCAGCCGTACATCCCATGTTGGAAGTTTCTACAACCATCTGGCAACCGTTAGCAACCAGTTGTTTTGCATCTTCTTCGTTCAGTTCGTTCTGGATAGCACACGGGAATGCGATATCGCATTTTACTTCCCAAGGCTTTCTCTTGGCAACGAATTTAGCGCCGAATTTAGCTGCATACGGTTCAACGACGTCGTTGTTGCTGGCACGCAATTCCAGCATATAGTCGACACCTTCTTCTGTGATACCTTTTTCATCGTAGATGTATCCGTCCGGACCAGAGATGGTTACTAATTTAGCGCCCAACTGAACCAGTTTTTTAGCGGCACCCCAGGCAACGTTACCGAATCCGGAGATGGCTACTGTTTTGCCTTTGATGTCCTGTCCTTTTTCTTTCAGCATGTGCTGTGCAAAGTAAACGGTGCCGTAACCGGTAGCTTCCGGACGTACACGTGAACCACCGAATTCTCTGTTCTTTCCGGTCAGTACGCCTACGAATTCGTTGCGGATTCTCTTATATTGTCCGAACAGGTAACCGATTTCACGGGCTCCCACGCCAATATCACCGGCAGGTACATCGGTATCGGCGCCGATATGTTTGCAGAGTTCGGTCATAAAGCTCTGGCAGAAACGCATTACTTCGTTGTCGGATTTTCCTTTCGGGTTGAAGTCTGAACCACCTTTACCACCACCCATCGGCAGGGTTGTCAGGGAGTTTTTGAAAGTTTGTTCGAAACCTAAGAATTTCAAACCGCCCAGGGTTACTGAGGGGTGGAAACGCAAACCTCCTTTGTACGGTCCGATAGCGCTATTGAATTGAACACGGTAACCGCGGTTGATTTGCACTTCACCTTTGTCATCGATCCATGGAACTTGAACAAAAAATCCTGGCACTTCC
>CAZMAE010000184.1:0-1505 GCA_964564205.1 uncultured Odoribacter sp.
AGTATCCGAAAATCTGGTCTTTGCGGCTATAATCGCTATTTATAAAATCGCTGCCGCATTCTTCAGTCTCATCCTGCATATAATGGATATAAGGATAATACCCCCACTGATAGCTCAGTGCATTAGCCGCATAAGCACTCATATATCCTTCCCCGACAAGAAGTTCTTCGAGATCCTGATAGCCCCGCACATAAACCGTATCCTGCGAATATTCTTCCAGGAAACTACAACTTCCCAGAAACCATATCAACACACTATAAAATATATATTTCATGATCTTCTGTATTAAAATGAAACATTAAATCCAAGAGAAACCGTCGGCCGGTCGGACAATTGAACCTGAGAAAACACACTTTGAGTCGGTGTCTGTCCCTTCAGTTTCTTCGAACAAATCGTAAACAGGTTAGTTGCCGAAAGCGTAGCTTCGAAACGGGAAATACCGGCCATCTTCAGCCATTTTTCGGGAAATACATACGAGAAGGACACATTGCTGCACTTGAGATAATCGCCGCTCACCACCCTTGCATCACAATAGTCGTACATATCCCAGGCGGTCTCGGCAAACGGAATTCCCTCATATCCGGCCACTTGGGTCCAATGCCGGTTATAAGCATAATAACCGGGCTGATTCGTTCCGATAATAGCCGGAATAATCGTTTTCTTTTCATCTCCAGGACCTTTCCAACGATTAAGCAATACCCGGTTGGCGTTGAATTCCGAATAAATAAAACGATTCTCATCGTCCGCCGGTCTTTGTGCCAGAATTCCGGATTGGCGCAATTTAGCCCCCAGACTGTAGGCGAAGGTCAAATTAGCCCTGAAACGCTTCCAGATAAAATTATTATACACGCTTCCGGATATGGAAGGATCACGTTTACCGGTCGGTTTCAGTACCGTTGTAAACGTCTCGTACTTATCCATATTCTTCAGCAAATCGATCTGTTCGGAATAATCATCAAATAAAGGACCTCCATCCACAGGAGACAATCCGATAAAACGATAGGAATAAAAAGTACTCACCGGTTGTCCTTTTACCAATGCCGATCCCGTAAGGAAATCGGACAATTCATGCAACTCGGCATCCGGTTTGGTATTCAGTTTATTCTTTGTTTTGGAAATCATCGTAGACAGCGACCATTTGAAATCACGCGTTTTTACCGGTACCACATTCAGAGAGATATTATATCCCTTGTTGATCACCTCTCCCGAATTGACGGTATAAGAAGCCAGTCCGTTCACATTGGAAATCGGCTTATTCATAAAAGCATCTTTCGTCCGTTTGTAATAAAAATCACCACTGATCTGAATCCGGTTGTCTAACACGGACAATTCCAAACCGGTATTGAACGAACTCGTTTTCTCCCATCTCAACTCGGGATTGGGATAAGAGGCCACCGAAGATGTGAACTTATTGTAATAGGTATCACGGGGATTGTTTTTCAACAACAGTACGGGAGTCTGCCCGTCGAGCATATTTCCCTGATAGCCGTACGACATTTTTAAAG
>CAZMAE010000185.1:0-1995 GCA_964564205.1 uncultured Odoribacter sp.
GTAATGATGCAGATATTGAAAAGCAACCTGTCTACCACCTCACCCTGTTGGCGCAAAATCAAAAAGGACTCAAAAACCTGTATCAACTGATTTCCATCAGTCATCTGTATTACTGCTATCAAGGCAAACCGCATATTCCTAAAAGTGAGCTCATCAAGCACAGAAAGGGTCTTTTAGTAGGCAGTGCCTGTAATATGGGCGAGCTATTCCGAGCGGTTACAGCGAACAAGTCATGGGAACAGCTTTGCGAGATTGCAAAGTTTTATGATTATCTTGAGATTCAGCCGATTACCAACAATCAATGCTTGATACAGGAAGGTTTGGCGCAAGACGAGGAGCAGCTGCGGGAATTCAACCGTACCATCGTTCGGTTAGGTGATAAACTGAAGATCCCTGTCTGCGCTACAGGAGACGTACATTTCTCCGCGCCAAAGGATGAAATATGCCGCAATATCCTGCTGGCAAGACAGGAACATACAGATGAAAATTCCTCTCCCCTATACTTTCGCTCCACCGATGAGATGCTTGCGGAGTTTTCTTATTTGGGCGATGAGAAAGCATATGAAGTAGTTGTAAAAAATACCAACCTGATTGCCGACAGCATAGAAAGGCTTCGCCCGATTCCCGACGGACTGTACCTGCCTCATATTGACGATGCTGATGAAAAACTGCGAGAAAATGTTTGGCACAAGGCGAATGAAATTTACGGCTATCCACTTCCTGATATCGTTCATGATAGAATTGAAAAAGAACTCACTTATATTATCAATAACGGATATTCCACACAGTACATTATCGCGCAAAAGCTGGTGCAGGACTCTATAGAACACGGCTATTTCGTTGGTTCACGTGGAGCGGTCGGTTCTTCTCTGGTAGCCTATATGGCGGGTATCACAGATGTGAATCCGCTCAAGCCCCACTATGTCTGCCCTAAATGCCATCACTCTGAATTCTTCACCGACGGCTCGGTAGGTTCAGGCTTTGATTTGCCCGAAAAGACTTGTCCTGCTTGCTCAGAAATATTACAGCGTAACGGACACGATATTCCGATAGAGACCTTTATGGGATTTAACGGCAAAAAAATCCCCGACATTGATTTGAATTTTTCCGAAGAATATCAGCCGGCTGTTTACGAATGTATGAAATCGCTTTTCGGCAGAGATCGCGTGTTGAAAGCCGGAACAATTATCGGAATACAAAATAAGACAGCCAAACATTTTGTGAAGAAATATGCCGAGGAACAGAACTTATCACTGAATGAATTGGAAATCGAGCAACTGGCATATGGATGTGTCGGAGTGAAACGCACTACAGGCGAACATCCCGCCGGGTTGATGATTATACCGAAAGGCCATAATGTTCATGACTTTACTCCGGTGCAATACCCTGCGGACAATGCGCAAAGCAACGTTCTCGTTACACACTTTGGCTTTCATGACCTGCATGACACAATCCTAAAGATGGATATTCTGCGTCATGACACTCCAACCATGTACAAGTATCTTGAGGAATATACCGGTATCCCTGTGACAGAAGTGCCTATGTTCGACCCTAAGGTATATAGCTTATTTACCTCTCCTGAGGCGTTAGGTGTTACGTCAGAGGAAATTGGATGCGAAACAGGCACGCTTTCGCTACCGGAGCTGGGGACTGAATATGTCCGACAGATACTGATGGAAACACAGCCGAAGAACTTTTCTGACCTAATGAAGATTTCAGGTTTATCTCACGGCACGAATGTATGGCTCGATAATGCGCAGGAGCTCATCAAGGACGGTGTTTGCACACTTTCCGATGTAATTGCCACCCGTGATGATGTTATGAATTATTTGACATACAAATGCCTTGATGCGAAAACGGTGTTTCAAATCTCGGAAATTATAAGAAAAGGACAAGCTCCCAATCGCCTTACAGAGGCTCATCTAAACGCAATGCGAGTCTGCGGCGTACCTGAGTGGTACATCGACAGTTGTATGAAAGTTCGGTATTTGTTCC
>CAZMAE010000186.1:0-1948 GCA_964564205.1 uncultured Odoribacter sp.
ACCCACTTCCAGATCACCGGTCGGTGGTGATGAAAAATCAAAAGCCTGCAGACGTAAAATTTGCAGGCTTTTTTGATTTTACTTGTTTCCGGTATGTTGTGGCAGAGATGTCGTTGGGTTGGATGGAAGGATGCGGCCGGAAATTTTCAGCATCCGGGAGGACTGATCCTGTGATGATAAAGGGCGGGTTTTGTGAATGTTTGTATTACGCAGGGGAAATGCTGATTTTTCCCGTTTGCGGAAATAATCGATTAAGAATGTATGGCTGATGTGATCATATATACAGACGGGGCGGCAAGCGGGAATCCCGGCCCCGGCGGGTTCGGGGTGGTATTGAAAGCGGGGGTGCACCGTAAGGAATTGTCACAGGGATTCCGGTTGACTACTAACAATCGCATGGAGTTGCTGGCAGTTATCGTAGGATTGGAAGCGCTGAAAAAAACGGGAATGGAGGTTGTGGTTTATTCCGATTCCCGTTATGTGGTCGATGCGGTCGGGAAAGGCTGGCTTTTTGGGTGGGAGAAAAAGGGATTCAAAGACAAGAAAAATCCTGATCTATGGAGGCGGTTCCTGGAGGTTTACCACAAGCACCGGGTGAAATTTGTTTGGATCAAGGGGCATGCGGATAATCCTGAAAATGAACGTTGTGATCATCTGGCGGTTCAGGCTTATAAAACAGGTGTTTTGATTCCTGACGGCCAATATGAGGCTGACAGGAAGGGTGGCCCGGATTTTTTGCTTAAGTTTTAAAAAATGTGCCTGATTTTAGCTTTGTAGAATTTTAATTTTACCTTTGCAAAGATTTTAGTGGTGTAGTTTTGCCATTGAAGAAAGCAATTATTTTTTAATAAACTTTGCAATGAAAAAGATATTAATCGTCGGTGCCGGAGGGCAAATCGGATCAGAACTTGTCCCTCATTTGAGATCAATCTATGGTAATAATAATGTAGTGGCTGCTGATATCAGCGCGGAAAAATGTAAAGTGCTGGCCGAAGCGGGGCCTTTCGAAGAGTTGAATGCCCTGGACGGGGAAGCTTATGCTTCTATTGTGAAAAAATACGGTATTGATACCATTTTCAATCTGGTTGCTTTGTTGTCGGCTACCGGAGAGAAAAATCCGAAGTTGGCATGGGACATCAATATCGGAGCCCTGACCAACTCTTTGTATATTGCTAAAGATAATAATTGTGCCGTATTCACTCCCAGTTCAATCGGTGCTTTCGGGAAAGACACTCCGAAGGATAAAACTCCTCAGGATACTCTGCAGCGTTCCAATACGACAATGTATGGCGTTTGTAAAGTGACAGGGGAATTGCTGAGTGATTATTATTATAACCGTTTCGGTGTGGATACCCGTAGTGTACGTTTTCCGGGTTTGATCTCTTATGTGACTCTTCCCGGCGGAGGTACTACGGATTATGCCGTTGAGATTTATTATGATGCTATCCGGAAGGGCGCTTTTACCTGTAATGTGAAGGAAGGTACTTACATGGATATGATGTATATGCCGGATGCGTTGAATGCCGTAGTTAAGTTAATGGAAGCCGATCCTGCAAAATTGAAGCATCGGAACAGTTTCAACATTGCTGCCATGAGTTTCGAGCCTGAACAAATTGCTGCCGAAATCCGGAAGCATCTGCCTGATTTTAAAATGGATTATCAAATCGATCCGGTGAAACAGGCTATTGCCGATAGCTGGCCGAACAGCATGGACGATACTTGTGCAAGGGAAGAATGGGGCTGGAAGCCGGAATATAACCTTCAGAACATGACTACGGATATGCTTGTGAAGGTCAAGGAAAAATTGGATAAGGGGCTGATAAAATAAAGCTTGTACTAAGGTAAGACAGACGGGGAATGTATGTTCCCCGTTTTTTTATGCCCGGGCTGAAAATAATTTCTGTCTTTATTTTTTCAGATGAATGACAAAAACATTAAATTTAGGGCA
>CAZMAE010000187.1:0-1987 GCA_964564205.1 uncultured Odoribacter sp.
GTGTATGGCGATGGGGGAAACCAAAGGCTGCTCAAAATATCATTGTTGGCTCAACAGACCTAAGTCAGATAATGGCTCGACAAAAAGGTGATGGCAAATGGAACATTTATGAAAAATGTAGAAGAACCACCATTAAAGCTAAATCTGTTTGGGATGAAACCGAAATGCGTACTGAAAATGGCACACGTGAAGTTCGTTCACTTTTGGGTGGTACATATTTTGACCATCCTAAACCATTAGGTTTGTTACTTAGATGTGCCACTATTGGTTCTGATTCGGATTCAATAATTTTGGATTTCTTTAGCGGAAGCGCGACTACTGCTCACGCCGTTATGAAGCTCAACGCTGAGGACGGGGGCAAGCGCAAGTTTATTATGGTGCAGCTTCCGGAGCTGACGGGCGAAAATAGCGAAGCGCGTAAGGCCGGATATGCCAATATCTGCGAAATTGGCAAAGAGCGTATTCGCCGTGCCGGGCAACAGATAATCCATAATGCACAATTCACAAAGCAAAATGAAAAGAAGACACAGGAGAATAGCCTATTTGACGGTGATGATTGTGAATTGAGCAATGTGAATCGTGAATTGCCGGACATCGGTTTCCGTGTGCTCAAACTCGACTCGTCTAATATGGAGGATGTGTTCTATGCTCCCGAGGATTTCAGCGAGAAGGATTTGATTACATCGGTGGACAACATTAAGATTGACCGTTCTCCGCTTGACCTGCTTTTCCAAGTAATGCCCGAACTCAACATCAAGCTGTCGGCCAAGATTGAGACGCAGGATGTCAACGGCAAAAAAGTGTTCTTTGTCGATGGTACTAACCTTGTCGCCACTTTCGACACCGAAGTCAACGAATCGACCATAACGGAGATAGCCAAGCAGAAGCCGCAATACTTCGTTATGCGCGACGCGTCTGCCGCCAATGACAACGTCCTTGACAACTTCGAACAAATCTTCCGTCACTATTCTCCCGACACTATCCGCAAAATCCTATAAGTATGAAATCACAGAGTCTATCGAAATTTGTTGAAGATATACGAGGTATTATTCGGAAATATAGAACGGAAGCGGCATATTCTCTCAATATTACAATAATCCATGAACGGTGGGCTATTGGTAAACGGATTGTGGAAGAAGACCAAAACGGAGAACTTCGCGCTGAATATGGGACCAATCTAATAAACATACTATCTCAAGAGCTAACCTTTGAATTGGGCAAAGGTTACAATCCTCGTAGTTTGGCATATTACAGACAGTTATATATCTATTTCCCGGAATGGGAGATTTTGCACACGCGTGTGCAAAATCTGACGTGGTCTCATATAAAGGCTATTCTCGGCGAAAAAAATGAGAAAGCCAGATTGTGGTACATGGATGAGGCCGCACAGCAGATGTGGTCGGTAAAGACTTTGGAAAGAAATGTAGGCTCGCAATATTATCACCGCTTATTAGCATCTTCCGATAAAGATGCGGTTTCTGAAGAAATGAACAGGTTGACTGCAAAAGATAATGTCGTCATCACTCCCGAACAGTATATAAAGTCACCTGTAGTGACGGAATTTCTTGGAATTGCAAAAGATGCCACTTATACCGAAAGTGAACTTGAAAGCGCCCTTATCACCCATCTCCAGCAGTTCCTTATGGAACTTGGCAAAGGATATGCTTTTGTAGAGCGTCAGCAGCACATTGTGACTGATGCCGGCGATTATTACATTGACCTTGTGTTCTATAACTACTTGCTGAAATGCTTTGTACTGATTGATTTGAAGACTACCAAGATAACCCATCAGGATGTGGGACAGATGGATATGTATGTCCGTATGTATGACGACTTGAAACGTACTCAAGGGGATAATCCGACAATCGGAATATTACTTTGTGCAGAAACGAGCGAGGACATTGCAAAATATTCTATGCTCAATGGCAACAAGCATCTTTTTGCGTCAAAATATCTGACTGTCCTGCCATCCGAAGAAGAGTTGCGT
>CAZMAE010000188.1:0-16341 GCA_964564205.1 uncultured Odoribacter sp.
GTGTAAGCCAGCAGAATCAGAGAGATGGCTGAAAAGAGAATAGAGGGTGTCGTAAGTGTAAGTTCTTCCATGATCGGCATTTTAAGTTCTCCGAAGACAACATGGCCAAGCGCAGGAAATTTCGGGTCAACAAAAACTTTCCCGGCACTTCGCAATGTTGTCAGGCTATTATTCTATAAAGTATCGGGCCCGGCAACAAAACGTTGCAACAACCATTTTCTTTCTTCAGGTCCTTCACTACCTGCCGGATAAAAAGTAAGCCCCCGGAGAGGTTCCTTTTCCCAATACCGGAGAATAGGATCGATAAACCGCCAGCTTAGTTCCAAAGCATCCGTACGGGTATAGAGAGTAGAATCTCCTTGCATCGCATCCAGTAATAAACGTTCATAGGCATTGGCGATATAAGTATTGCATAAAGAATCGTAGGCAAAATCCATACTCACCTGTTTCACTTCGAAAAAAGATCCCGGCACTTTCAACCCGAATTTCATAGAAATACTCTCCGGGGCATCCACTTTCAATACCAGTTCATTACAAGAAGTATATGCACTCATCCCGCTAAACAAACGATGGGGTACATTTTTGAAATGAATGACAATTTCGGATTTTGACCGGGCCAAGCGTTTCCCCGTATAAAAATAAAAGGGTACGCCTCCCCATCGCCAATTATCGATATAAAAACGCATAGCGATATAAGTTTCCGTTGCGGAACCGGACTCAACTCCCTTTTCTTCCCGGTAGCCGGGCACATTCTTACCACCCACTATCCCTCCGGTATACTGTCCCCGGATCACATCGCCAGGCGAAAGGGGGCGCAAGGAGCGGAAAACTTTAGCTACCTCATCCCGCATCAGTCCTGCATCGAAAGAAGAGGGAGATTCCATGGCCACAAAACCCATCAATTGCATTAGATGATTTTGGATCATATCCCGGAGAGCTCCTGCATTTTCATAATATTTTCCCCGGCTTTCCACCCCCAAAGTCTCCTGAGCATGGATTTCCACCGAATCGATATAATTCCGGTTCCACAGCGATTCAAATATCTGATTGGCAAATCGTAACACGAGGATATTCTGTACCGTTTCTTTTCCGAGAAAATGGTCGATCCGGTAAATATCGTCCTCTTCAAAAACAGAACAGAGATGTTTGTTTAAACTCCGGGCCGTTTCCAGACTTCTTCCGAAAGGTTTTTCAACGATAATCCGTCTCCATCCTCCTTCCTCCCGGGATTTATTCAGCTCCGCTTTTTTCAGAGCTCCGGAAACCGACTCATAATGCTGAGGCGGTATCGCGAGATAAAACAAGATCTTATCCGGAATATGTTCCTGCTCCCGGATAATTCCGATTTTTTCTGCAAGCAAATGGTAATCATCTGCGTTTCCGGTATCAAATCCGAGATAGTGCACCTTCTGCAAAAACTCATCCAACATCTTCACCTCCGAACGGTTCCCTTTTAAAAATTGCATCAGATTTGTTTTCTGCTCTTCACGATATTGTTCTTCCGTATATTTTGTCCGGGCCACCCCAAGAATCGCAAAGTGTTCGGGAAGCATATCCCGCTCGAACAATTCATATAAAGAAGGCAACAACTTCCGTTTTGTCAAATCTCCGGAAGCTCCGAAAATAACTAATATTTGATCTTCTGGTTTCATATTCCTGTATAAATACATCCGACATTTTTAACTGTCTTCCTAAATAAATTTAAACATTATATACTCCGGAGGCTATTCCTCCCGTCTCATTCCAGTCATTATGGAAAAAACGGCCTCTGGGAGCATCGGTTCTCTCATAGGTATGCGCACCGAAATAATCCCGTTGAGCCTGAATCAGATTGGCAGAGGAATGCGCTGTCCGCAAACCGTCAAAATAGGTGAGACCCGCAGCCATACAGGGAACAGGTATACCTTGAGCAAGGCAACCGGCCGTAATTCGCCTCCAGAAAGGCAAAGCTTCGGATATTCTTTCCCTGAAAAAATCATCGAAAAGCAAATTTTCCAAATCCGGTGAAAGTTGGTACGCCCTGGTGATTTGTTCCAAGAACACCGAACGAATAATACATCCTTTACGCCAGATCTCCGCCAACATACCATAATCCAGATTCCACCCGTAATGGACCGAAGCCCGCCGCAACAAAGAAAATCCCTGAGCATAAGAAATCAACTTCGAAGCATACAAAGCATGCCGGAGCGTATCCGGCTGTTCGGTGATTTCACCGGCTTTGGGCCGTCCTTTTTCAGCAAACAAAGCGGCAGCTTTTTTCCGTTCTTCCGGCAAGGCCGACAAAAAACGGGCATGAACAGCCCCGGTGATCAACGTCAGCGGATCACATTCGTCCAAAGCCGCCACCGCAGTCAGTTTACCTGTTCCCTTTTGTCCGGCGACATCCAATATATGGTCGAGCAGATATCCCCCGTCCGTATCCCGGGTCCGGGAAATCTCTGCCGTAATGCCGATCAGATAACTATTGAGCTCTCCCTGATTCCACTTCGCAAACACCTCTGCAATCTCATCATTATCCATCTGCCAATACGTTTTCAGCATAAAATAACTTTCCGCTATCAGCTGCATATCTCCATACTCTATCCCATTATGCACCATTTTGACATAATGTCCCGCCCCTCCTTTTCCGATCCACTGACAACAGGGCGTTCCATCTTCCAAATGCGCAGCAATGCGCTGTAATAGATCTTTCACCAACGGCCAGGCTTTTTCCGATCCTCCCGGCATAATGGAAGGCCCGGTAAGGGCGCCTATTTCCCCACCCGATATACCGGCTCCTACATACCACACTCCCCGCTCTTCCACCAACCTCATTCTCCGTTCGGTATCCCTGAAATCTGAGTTGCCTCCATCGATAATCACATCTCCAGCCTCCAACAGAGGAAGCAATTTCCGGATCATTTCATCCACCGGCTCTCCGGCACGTATCATCAGCATCACTTTACGCGGACGCTTCAGGGAAGCAACCAGTTCGTCCAGACTATAAGCCGGAATCACATTCTTTCCCTGTCCACGCCCTTTCACAAACCGGTCGACCACATTTTCCCTATCCGGATGCAAACGGTTAAAAACGGAAACTGTAAAACCTTTGCTCTCAAAATTCAGCGCCAAATTCTCCCCCATTACCGCCAAACCGATCAGTCCAATATCAGATTTACACATACAGATCAAATTTATATATATTGAATCAGTTTATAAATGCAATTATATCTACGAGCTCATAAACAAAATCTATATTTTGAGCCAACTATCCGGGAATCTCAATGATTTTACAATCAGGTCTTCGCAGTTACTCCTCTTCTGTAATACGTCAACTCCGATGGAAAGTTTATAACAAACAGAGCGGCCTGTTTTACTTATGGCAATTATTTTCTTACTTATTTCCCGGATATTTGGCTCCGCCCGTATACTCTCGCTCAGCAAAATTAAATAAATTTGACTTCGCTTCCTATAGGGATACAAATAAACCGAGGGTACCCAAAACGTTTTGGATACCCTCACAAAAAACCAACAGGTCAACGAATTATTCGTTCCGGAAAACCAGTTTATCGTCTTTCACATCGATAATAATCTGATCATCCTTTGTCACCTTTTCCGCAAGAATCTGTTTAGACAGATCATTCAGTAAATACCGCTGAATCACCCGTTTGACGGGACGTGCACCAAATTGCGGGTCATACCCCTCTTCGGCAATCCACTCCACAGCTTGGTCAGTCACCTGTATCGTAATGTTATTATTGGCCAGCATCTTCTGCAAGGATTTCATCTGCAAATGCACAATGTCCACAATCTCGCTCTTCTGCAAAGGCGTAAACATGATCACTTCATCTATCCGGTTGAGAAATTCCGGCCGGATCGTCTGTTTCAGCAATTCATATACTTCTTTATTCGTGTTTTCCAGAATCTGCTCCCTGTTCTTTTCATTCAAATCCTTCAGTTTATCCTGAATAATATGAGCTCCGATATTGGAAGTCATAATAATGATCGTATTTTTAAAATCAACCGTCCGTCCCTTATTGTCTGTTAAACGGCCGTCATCCAATATCTGCAACAAAATATTGAATACATCCGGATGCGCCTTTTCTATTTCGTCCAGCAACACGACGGAATAAGGTTTACGCCTTACCGCTTCGGTCAATTGCCCTCCTTCATCATACCCTACATATCCCGGAGGAGCCCCGATCAAACGGGACACAGAATGTTTCTCCTGATATTCAGACATATCAATCCGGGTCATCAGAGCTTCATCATCGAACAAAAACTCCGCCAACGCCTTTGCCAATTCGGTTTTTCCCACTCCCGTAGTCCCCAAAAAGATAAACGAACCTATCGGACGCCGGGCATCCTGCAAGCCGGCCCGGTTGCGTCTGACCGCATCTGCCAGGGCGGCAATCGCAACGTCCTGTCCTACTACCCGTTTATGAAGTTCTTCTTCCAGATGAAGTAGCTTAGTCCGTTCGCTTTGCATCATCCGGTTTACCGGTATGCCGGTCCAACGCGAAACTACGCCGGCGATATCGTCAGCAGTCACTTCCTCACGAATCAAAGACTCTCCGTGCTTCATATCCGCCAGCTTCTTTTTCACCTCCTCAATCCGCAACTCGGCTTCTTTGATTTTTCCATACCTCAACTCGGCTACTTTTCCATAATCGCCTTCCCGTTCAGCCTTACTGGCCTCAAATTTATATTGCTCGATGGCATCTTTATTTTTTTGGATCTCATCAATCAGGGAACGTTCAGATTCCCACTGAGCTCTAAGTTTTGTCCTCTCTTCATTCAAGTCGGCCAACTCCTTATGAATCTCATCCAACTTTTTACTGATTCCTTCCCGCTTCAAAGCCTCTTTCTCAATCTCCAACTGCTGAATCTTCCGCTCCAGCTCATCGATCTCTTCCGGGACGGAATTCATTTCCAACCGCAACCGGGCTGCTGCCTCGTCCACCAAGTCAATAGCCTTATCCGGCAAAAAACGGTCAGAAATATACCGGTGCGACAACTCTACCGAAGCAATGATGGCATCATCGGTTATCCGCACTTTATGATGGTTTTCATACCGTTCCTTCAATCCCCGCATAATACTGACGGCACTCATGACATCCGGTTCGTCGATCATCACTTTTTGAAAACGGCGTTCCAAAGCCTTATCCTGTTCGAAATATTTCTGATATTCATTCAGAGTAGTGGCGCCTATAGCCCGAAGGTCTCCCCTGGCCAATGCCGGCTTCAAAATATTGGCGGCATCCATCGCTCCTTCAGATTTACCAGCTCCTACCAAAGTATGTATTTTATCGATAAACAAAATAATTTCCCCTTCCGAGGCCAGTACTTCATTTACGACTGCCTTCAAGCGCTCTTCAAACTCCCCTTTATATTTAGCCCCTGCTATCAAGGCTCCCATGTCCAGCGAAAAAATTTGTTTAGAAGCCAGATTCGTCGGCACATCTCCGTTGACAATCCGCTGCGCCAGACCTTCTGCAATAGCAGTTTTTCCCACACCGGGCTCACCGATCAAAATGGGATTGTTTTTCGTACGCCGGGACAAAATCTGTAACACCCGACGGATTTCATCGTCCCTGCCGATCACCGGATCCAATTTACCATTCCGGGCCCGTTCGTTCAAATTGACAGCATAACGCCCCAAAGCATCGTAACTATCCTCTGCCGATTGGGAATTTACCCTTGATCCCTTCCTCAACTCGGCAATCGCTTCCTTTGTCTCCTTCTCCGTCATACCGCTGTCCTTTAACAACTGGGACACTTGATCCCGGGTATCTAGCAATCCCAACAGAATATGTTCCAAGGAAACATACTGGTCGCCCATCTCCTGAGCCACGCGTACAGCCTTTTCCAAAGCTTTATTACTGTCGCCGGAAAGATAAGCTTCTCCGCCCGACACCCTTGGATAACTGTCTACAATCCGGTCCAAAGCAGCCAACAATGTATGACTGTTTACCCCCAATTTATTAAAAATAAATTGGGTAATATTTTCCCCGGCATGGACCACACCTTTCAACAAGTGACCCGTTTCTATCGCCTGCTGACCTTTACTCTGTGCAAGCTGCACCGCCTGTTGCAATGCTTCCTGCGACTTAATCGTATAATTATTGGTATTCATATGCCTACATTCTCCTTTCCGGGGATCAGAAATACAAAACTTATACCGATTTATCAAACGAAAGGTTTCCAGGATTTTTTTACAGACAATGCGTCAAAACGACATAAATAATATAATTTTAACAGACAAAACGACAGCTATAAAAAAGTTTCCTTTTCCTCACACTATTTTTCAAACTTGTCTCACTGTGTTTTCTATCCCCGCAGAACAAGCCAGCCAGCCTTGTCCATCACCTCCGAATATATCCGGTGTTCTTTACACTTTATTCATAAAATTCACACTGTGGCAAGCTACAATACCTGCCGTCTCCGTGCGCAACCGGCTTGCCCCCAAAGTAACCGGAACAAATCCGCAACGCACAGCTTCTTCAACTTCCCCTTCGGAAAAATCTCCCTCCGGACCGATAAGGATAACTACATCTTCACCAGGACGATAAACAGCCTCCAGACGTTGTTTATTTCCTTCGTGGCAATGAGCAATAAACCTGAACGTTTCACGGCAAGAAAGTACAAACTCTCTGAAATCCGTCATTGGATTCAATTTCGGCAAATAAGCCTTCAAAGATTGCTTCATCGCAGCAACAATCACTTTTTCCAGCCTTTCTTCCTTCACTATTCTCCGCTCAGCATGTTCGGTATTCAAAAGAGTAACCTCATCGATACCGATCTCCGTACACTTTTCCAGCATCCATTCTATTCTGTCTATATTCTTGGTTGGTGCTATAGCCAAATGCAGGCGAAACGGCCTCTGTCCGAATCTTTCCTTCTTATCGGTAATTTTCACACTGCAGGCTTTGGCATTGGCATCTTCAATCTCCCCTGCATACCAATTTCCCTTTCCATCGGTCAACGTCACTGCCTCTCCCTCTTCAAACCGGAGTACACGGACACAATGTTTTGACTCTTCCGGATTCAGTACATAATGGTCTCCTTCTATATCCGGCGTATAAAATAAATGCATAGCATGAAATAAGTTTTTGTATTAAAATGACGAAAATCCCCTTGGGAAATGTTCTGCAAAACTAGTTGGTTTTCAACAAAAATAAAAACAGATTCCGCTATTTCTTACGGTAGCGGACAGGATTCACTGTTCAGCCTCCGGCCTTTCATTACTTGCCCTGCAATTTCAGGTTTTATCCCGACATTCATATTTAGTTTGTCTTTTCTTTGTTTTTAAAAATTTTCTGTTTAATTTGTGAACCATTTTAAAACGTTTGAAACGAATTTCTAAATCAAAACCATAAAACTTATATCATGAAAACCTACAATCCTAACGAAATCAAAAATATCGCTCTTGTTGGCAGCGCCGGTTCCGGCAAAACCACATTGGCAGAAGCGATGATGTATGAGGGCGGGGTCATCCCGCGCAGAGGTAGCGTAAACGCTAAAAACACGGCCTCTGACTACAGACCCGTAGAACAGGAGTATGGTTCTTCTGTTTTTCCAGCCGTACTGTATACTGAATGGAAAAATCAGAAGCTCAACTTCATAGACACTCCGGGTGCCGACGATTTTGTCGGAGGAGTTATCTCTGCGCTTAATGTTGCGGATACAGCCATCATGGTTGTCAATGCTGTACGGGGAATTGAAGTAGGAACCGAAATCATCAGCCGCCATGCTAAAACTCTCAACAAACCGATGATATTCGTCATCAACCAATTGGACCACGAAAAAGCCAACTTTGAACAGACCGTAGAACATGCTCAGTCTTCTTTCGGGAAAAAAGTGGTTTTGGTTCAATATCCTGTCAATCCGGGCCCCGGATTCAACCGGGTGGTGGATGTATTGAAAATGGAAATGTATCAATGGAAACCGGAAGGAGGCAAACCAGACGTATTACCTATCCCCGAAAACGAACAGGAAAAGGCCGATGAACTGCACAATATGCTGATCGAAGCGGCAGCGGAGAACGACGAAGGGCTGATGGAACTCTATTTTGAGAAAGGCAGTCTCTCCGAAGATGAAATGCGGGCCGGAATCCGTAAAGGATTGATCAACAGGGATATGTTTCCCGTGTTCTGTGTCTCGGCAGAAAAAGATATGTGCGTGCGAAGATTTATGGAATTTCTGGTAAATGTTGCACCCAGTCCCGATACCATGCCGGGCTTAACCACCAGGGACGGCCGCCTCGTACCCTATCAAATCGACGGACCGGCCTCCGCTTTCGTGTTCAGCACCACCATCGAACAACACCTGGGAGATATCAACTACTTTAAAGTGATCTCCGGCACGGTAAAAGAAGGAGAAGATCTGATCAACATGACGACAGGATCGAAAGAACGCATCACTCAGTTATATGCCGTCGCCGGCAAAAACCGGACGAAGGTCACAGAACTGAGAGCAGGAGATATCGGAGCAACCGTCAAACTGAAAGGAACCAAAAACGGAGATACTTTGAATAGCAAAGATTGTGACTACATTTTCCCGGAAATTCAATACCCCAACTCCCGGTTCCGTACGGCAGTAAGAGCCGTCAACAAGGCTGACGAAGAAAAAATGGCGGAAGTACTCTATCGCATGCACGAAGAAGACCCGTCCCTGCTGGTGGAATATTCCAAGGAACTCAAGCAAATGATACTCTCCGGACAGGGAGAATTTCATCTGAACACAATGAAGTGGAGGATTGAACATAACGATAAGATAGCCATCGAATTTTACGCGCCTAAGATTCCGTACCGGGAAACCATTACCCGATATGCACAAGCGGACTACCGGCATAAAAAACAATCGGGAGGAGCCGGACAATTCGGGGAAGTACACATGGTAATCGAACCTTATGAAGAAGGCATGGCAGATCCCACCAGCTACAAAATCGGAGGGGTCGACAGCAAAATGTCTGTCAAAGGAAAAGAAGTATACGAACTGCCATGGGGAGGAAAACTGGTTTTCTATAACTGTATCGTCGGCGGCGTAATCGAAGCCCGGTTTATGCCGGCAATCCTGAAGGGAATCATGGAAAAAATGGAAGAAGGCCCCCTGACAGGCTCCTATGCCCGCGATATCCGCGTATGTATCTACGACGGAAAAATGCACCCGGTAGATTCCAATGAAATTTCCTTCCGTCTGGCAGGACGGCATGCTTTCAGCGAGGCATTCAAAAAAGCCAACCCGAAAATCCTTGAACCCATCTACGACGTGGAAGTATTGGTTCCGGACGAAGACATGGGAGATGTTATGGGCGATCTGCAAACCCGACGGGCCCTGATCATGGGTATGAATGCAGATAGTGGTTTCCAGAAAATCAAGGCAAAAGTTCCTTTGAAAGAGATGCTGCGCTATTCAACTGCACTGAGTTCAATCACAGGAGGACGTGCCACTTTCACCATGAATTTTGCCGGATATGAAAAAGTTCCTTCCGAAATACAGGAGGAATTGCTGAAAGCCTATCATGAAAGCGACGACGAAGAATAAATAGTTTTCTCTTCATCATCCCCCAAAAGACCGTCTCTTTGCAGGTGACGGTCTTTTTTGGGAACTGACATGCAAAGTATTTTTCCGGGTGTTAAATTGTCCCAAAATAACTGACAAACACACCTCCGGAAACGTATTTTCCATGGAATGGTATATTTTTTGCATCATCGCAACAAGAAAATTAAATCAAAGACAAAAATGGAACATACAACAATGTTAGGAGGCAATCTATGGATCTGGGTAATTTTCATCGGATTCACACTCATTAGCTGGCTGATCAGCCATCAGCTGAAAAGCCGTTTTCAGAAATATTCCAAAATACCGACAACCAATGGCATGACAGGCCGGGACGTGGTGGAAAAAATGCTTCGCGACAATGGAATCTCCGGCGTAAAAATCGGTACAGTCGAAGGACAACTCACCGACCATTACAACCCGATTAACAAAACCATCAACCTAAGCAAAGACGTCTATTATGGCAATAGCATCGCCGCAGCCGCAGTTGCAGCCCACGAAACGGGCCATGCCCTGCAACATGCCAAAGGATACAGCATGCTTCGCTTGCGTTCTGCCTTAGTGCCTGCAGTAGAGTTCGCCTCACACTGGGTGCAATGGATTTTATTGGCTGGGATCCTGTTGGTTGATACTTTTCCCGGTCTGTTACTGATGGGCATTGGGTTGTTCGCCATCATGACCTTGTTCAGTTTTATCACTCTGCCGGTAGAGATCGACGCCAGCCACCGGGCACTGGCTTGGCTACGCAACTCAGGCATCACCGACTACCAAACACAAAATTACGCTTTTGATGCCTTGAAATGGGCCGCATACACTTATGTCATTGCAGCGCTTTCCTCACTCGCAACCTTGCTCTATTATGTTATGATTTACCTGAACCGAAGGGACTAACAAGAAAAGACGATCCGGTTCAGACCGCTTTTCCGGCCCTCACGGATCGAATCCGGCGGCACACGATCAGCCTAAAGAGAGTGTCCCCAAAGGAAACGATCTCTCAGAGAATTGAATATTGGAAAGGAGTCTCCATTAGGAGTACACACTTAAAGAGGACGACTAAAATAAAAAGTCTTAGTCGTCCTCTTTTAGTGTGTGTCAGAAGATTTCACCTACCCTTCCTCTTCTCAAAACCGGTAGGAAATCGTGCCGGTAAAATTCCGCGGTTTTCCGTATACGGTGGTACTCTTGAAATATTCTTTATCGAACAAGTTGTCCACATTCAGGGCCAGCGTCACCTTTTGCTTGATGGTGTAGAATAAACCGGCATCCACCAAGAATAAAGACGGATTATAAGTCCGGGTCGCCACATTCGTAAAAATCTTATCCTGGAAAGTTCCACTCAGGTGAACCGACAAATTCTTCAATATTCCTTTCGGAATCGTATAGTCGGCATACACATAAAATGTGGTGCGAGGAATACCGGTTGCCCGTTTATTTTTACTGGCATCCGTATACTCGGGGAATTCATCACTCTTATTAATCTTTCTGACCCGGTAATCCTGCCATCCCAAACCACCCGTAACAGCCAGCGTAGAAACGGGACGCACAGTCAATTCCACATCGAATCCCCGGGAATCGGCCGTACCGACCTGAGCCTGTATTGTTTTCTGGATCATTTCACCAGTCGTCTCATCCTCTTCTTCCTGTTTTCCTAAATTTTTCACCACATTATTTTTCCGGATATAGTATATGCTTCCCGAAAAATCGATCCGGTCTGCCCACGTATACCGCACTCCGACCTCAGCCTGGTATCCTTTTTCAGGCTTAAAAACTTCACCCCCGTCTTTGGAAGGATTGAACCGCTTCCCGTTATGATCGAGATAAATTACCCGGCTGCTATACATCGTATTATAAGGTTTGAAATGAGAACCGAAAGAGGCATAAACAGAAATTTCATCCACCGGAACATACACTAGGCCCGCCCTGCCGGTAAATGCAGAAGTCTTCACTTTCTGCCATTCGCTCCGGTCTGCATCGTCGTATTCCTGCTTGCCGTCTTTTACTTTAGCGGTAGCGGTACGATAATTGTAAAAATCCAACCGGGCAGACCCCATCGCTTTCCATTTTTTAGTGATGTCGATCACATCATGTAGATATAATCCCGAAGTTCTCCAATCCCGGATGGATGCTTCGGAATATTTATAATCCCACCAGTCTCTTACCAAATGCGGATCATTCAGCGACACCAGCTGATTCAAACCGGGTCCCCATACATCCCCTTCATTCCAGCCGTTATACTGTGTATAATTAAAATAAGAGTAAGTATACCCCAGAATATATTTATGTCCCACATTCCCGGTTTTAAAATCTCCCGTCAGCTCCAGCATATTGGTCCATCCCCGGCTATCCGGACTAAAACAAAGCGGGCTACCTGTTTGCAGGGAATCGGTAAGATCGATATAATATCTCTTACCCTTGTTTTCATAATAATACCCGCCCTTGAAACGGTCCGTCATATCTGTCCGGTAACTCATTCCCTCAACCGCAGCATAATCCAAATCACTATGATTCCAACTGAAACGATCCCGTATCTTCATAAAAGAAGCGAGCTGCTGAGTATACGACAAAGAAATATCGGTCACCCGGCGTTTCATGGTATTATTATTGAAATCATTATATATCGTATGGTAATCGGCAAAGGGATTCCGGGTGCCTTTCGCCATAACCACCTTCCCGTCAGGTCCGAAAATATCCGCACGGTTATAAGTCGGAGCGGAACCTATTTCCGTATCATATTTGTCATCGCTATAGCCTAAAGTACCTTCAAAATAACCGGTTTTACCGATATTGGCCGCCAACGACCCCGTTGCTGAAAAACGGTCGGCACGTACATGCCGGTAACCGTCTCCGGTTGAATAATGTGCTGTCGCCCGGTAAGTCAAAGGGCCTGCCAATTTTCCACCGAAATCCAGACTGGTCGATTTCACCCCCCAATCACCATAACTCAGCCGGGCGCCGGCCGTAAAATCGGGAACCGCCTTTTTGCGTACAATATTGATCACACCCCCCATGACAGAGTGCCCGCTCAGCACGGCAGCGGCTCCCTTCAACACTTCGATGGATTCTACGGACGATAAATCACCAAAAGGTACATTGTTCAACAATGAACGCTCGTCCCTGAAACCATCCACAGCTATCACCGTCTCATTCGATCCGCGGACCGAGAAACGGTAAAAAGCCCCTAACTGCTCTTTCACCGTCACCCCTGGTAAAAACCGAACGGCATCTTCCAGATTAAGAATATTCTTCCGTTCCAGCACATCCGAAGATAACTTGGTCACCGTCAACGGCAAAGTCTTCAACGGAACATCCAAACCCAACAGATCGACCTTCTTCTTTAACACTCCTTCCACTTCCGCCGGAGCCAACTGGAATATGGTATCCGTAATACTCTTGCGGGTTTTCTGTCCCAAAGCCGGCACAACGGTCAGCCACATCAAAAAATACAATATAAATGTTTTCATGTTTAATTATCTTTTATAATAAAATTTCTTTGCCGGAGCCTTGCTTAGTTCCGGAAAAATTTAATTTACAATACCATAACGTACTATCTGCGCCCAAACAAGCGGTGCCACTGACGTCTGAGCCAACCCAGCGTCAGGGCCACACCGGTGAGCGAGAGAAAAGTGCCGCCGGCCAGCAACAGGTACATCACCACGTTCCACACCACCGGCCGGTCCTTCAGCCATTTGAAATTCAAGCTGTGCAATCCGCCATAGAGCACACCGCGCAGCCGGCGATTGTCGTCTACCTGACTGTGATACAAGGTTTCGGGATTGAAATAATGACAGGTATGCAATTCATCGTCCACCGTCACTTTGTACACTGGCAATGTCAGCATCCCCCGGGGAGAATAATAATCCCGGTCGAATTCGGTGATCTGCTCTAAGGTATAGCGCACCTCAGGCCCGTGAATGCGGCTGACCACCTCCCGGATCATTTCCCCGGTGAGCACAAAGGGACGCACCATCGCCGAATCAGCTGCATCAATGTAATGTTTGCGCCGGTCCGTGATCACCGTATAATAGGGATGTCCGCCGAACGAGCTCCAGACAATGCTCTTCACCCCGCCGATCGCCCTAGGCAAACGGCGGTAATCCAGCCGGTAGGTCCCGGCCGGAAGCATACCTCCCTCCCGGCCCCGGAACTGCGGACGTGAAACGGTTTTCGTTCCCCGCTTCATCCACGCCGGCATATCCACCATGGACATCATTCCGCTGAACACGAAGGTCAGAGCAAACACGCCGAACACCATTCCCCAGACGTGATGCCAGCGGTACCAACGTTTACGGTAAGGCGATCGAAAACCGTTCCGACGATTACGCCAATACGCCCACACCCCGAGCCACAAACCGGAGATACACAACACGCATCCCAAACCGGATGCCCACACGACAACATCGGTCCACAACTCCTGATGCTGACGCAGGGAGGTGAAATACACCCAATGGGGTATCGCTCCCAGCCACGCCCAGAAACGCCCGCGACGATCGGTCATCTGCAACACTTTGCCCGATTGCGAACCGATATACAATTCATGCCGCTCCGCATCGTCGAAAACGAATTTGTACACCGGCAATTCCGCTTTCAGCCGACCGAAAGGAATCCACTGATCCAGCGACCAAAGCGTGTCCACCCGGTAAGCCGCAGCTCCATAAACCTGTTCGGCCAACCGCCGCAACTCCGGAAAACCGGGTTTCGCCGGTTCCTTCCAGGTATCGGCATACAAGGCGGCAGGGACATGCCGGCCACGCAGGTGAAACACCGGACGGTCCGACACCATCTCCAGCGACAAACCGCTGAGACGTGCACTGTCGGGAAGAATCTGCAACAGGGAATCCAACGCACCGGTATCGTCCGGCAACGCCTCCTGCCGGGCTGTCAACAGCCGGCTGTTTACCCGGGGAAAACTATGATAAATCATCACCACCCCAGACAGAAACCACATCAGAAACAAAACACTCAGGAGCAATCCCAGCAGTTTATGTATCTGCCTGATCCATTTTATCATCATCGTTCCAAGACTGAAAAATGTCATTGTCTGCCTGCCCGGTAAGCGGCTTTTTTCGTTTTCATGTCCACTGCCTTATGAGCGGCAGCAAAACGGGCATGCCGGACAAAGAGCTCCTGAACAACCGGATTTTCACCCAAGCCCTTGAGATAAAGGTTTACGCGATAGCCTTCCTTTTCCAGCCGTTCTTTCCATTCGCCGGCGATATCGTTACGGGCATGGTCACCGGCTACCAGCATCAACGGAGCCAGAGTCACCGTCCGGGCCTTCCGGGTTTTCAACAAACGCAAGGCATCGCCGTACTCCGGATACCCCTCCACCGTACCGACATGGTAGTCCGCATGTCCTTCAGCTTTCAGCATATAATCGAACATGGCATACGAAGCGGTAGCCGGATCGGGCGTCCCGTGTCCGACCAACAGTTTCTGTCCGTTCTCAAAAGCCCGGTTCATCGCTTCGGTAATCGCCCCCGCCACAATGCTATAATCTTCGGGAGTATACAACAGGGGATTCCCGATGCGGATATCTTTAAAATTCAGCGAAAGACGCTCCACCTCACTGCGGAGTTCCTTCATTTCCATACCTTCGATGATATTTGTCGATTGCACGAGCACATGAGTATACCCCTCCTCATGCAGGCGGATCAACGCCTCGGCAGGATTCTGACGCTCCACACCCCGGGCTTTCAGTTTACGAAGAATGATCCTCGAAGTCCAGGCTTCGCGGAATTCCACTCCCGGGAAAGCCGCTTTCATGCGGGCATTGACGGCATCGATCGTCTGGGCCCGCGTATCATCGTAAGTGGTTCCGAAATGCACCATGAGCACCGCCGCCTTATCCCGCGGTCCCAGGTCGCCGAAAAGATCGGAGACTACAAAATGTTCATCAGAACTGAGAGGAACAGGAAGAGCTTTCAAACAACCGTCACGACCGGCACTCGTACCGGTCATCGTTTCTCCCGGCCACACGCCGGTTTCCGGCAAGCTTCTCCACAGAGAGGCCTCCGTTACTTTCCCACTGAACGCCGGTCGCACCCCAAAAGAGGCAACAGCAAACGTCATCAGTGCCAATAGCACATACCATTTTTTCATTAAAAAATAAAATTAAAAAGTTCATAATCGTTTTTCTGACCCCGGAAAAACCCTATTACCTGTAAGATCATGGCAGGTCTCCTGACTTATCCCTGAAAAGCAACCTTCCCGTCCGACAGACAGTGGTGTAAGATACTTTTCAACACCAAGGGGATTCACAGTAGCGGGCACTGTTCCGGATTCCAACCGGATTCCCTTTTAAACAGACGGTGAAACCGCCCGTTTACCACAATCGGTTACAAAAATAATGAAAAAACAGATAAAATCAACCAATTATTGAATTTAAGCAATAAACCAAAAAATTTTCGCACCGCAACAGCGGAATGCCACAGGAGCCTATATGACAAGCCCCTTCAAAAAAGTAAGCCATTGTTTAGTGTTACCACAAATGTAATAGTCAGGAGTTAATCTGACAATCAGGTATAAAAAGAATAATGTTGTAACAGAAAAACAACTTATTCCATATATTCTACGACAATTTTACCCACTTATTCCATTTTAAAACAAATAAAATCATCCACTTATTCCATTTTTACTGGTTGCAATTTTCTGCTGTCGAGACTTTCCAAGGCATTTAACAACAAACGATTCTTATCGTCCGTGAGGGTATTGATTCTGAAATAATGCTCATTCAGACCTCTGAAATTGGAAGCATCACGGATCAAAAGCCCGCACTCCTGCAGCAAATACTTTTTTAAAGCC
>CAZMAE010000189.1:0-13185 GCA_964564205.1 uncultured Odoribacter sp.
GAAATTGCAACAAGAGATATCATGCTTTTAAATAAATTGACTTTACCGGAATTGCTCTCCAACAGTTGTTCCAAATTTAAAAACCGTCTCTCTTTGAATTTTGTTCAGGAAGGAAAGCGAACTTACCGGGATTTCTATAATGAAGTCATAGCGATATCCCATTATCTGCTCGACAGCGGAATAAAAAAAGGCGACAAAATAGCCATCCTAAGTGCCAATATGCCTAATTGGGGGATTACTCAATTTGCCATAGCACAAATCGGAGCTATTGCCGTTCCGGTATTACCGGGTTTCAGCACCCTGGAAATCCGGAATATTCTGGAACATTCCGAATCCAAAATCATTTTTGTCTCCAAACTGCTTTATAAACTTGTCGCCGGAATTCAAACAGAGTTTCTGGAACAAAAAATCCTGATGAACACTTTTGCCCGTATACCGGACAACTACCCCGTGGAAGAGATCGGCAACCTGACCAACGACATAGATCTCACCAACCGGCAAGCATTGCCCGACATACAGGTCGACGAAACCGATACGGCCTCCATTATCTATACGTCGGGCACAACCGGCTTTTCCAAAGGAGTGGAACTGACACACCGGAATCTGGTCTGGGACGCTCGCCAATGCGCAACCATACAGCCCGTGAGCACCAACGACCGTTTCCTGAGCATCCTGCCTTTAGCACATACCTACGAAAACACCCTAGGGCTTCTGCTCCCGGTGATGTTCGGAGCTCAAATCTATTATCCGGACCGGGTGCCGACTCCCAAATTACTGGTTCCGGCCATGCAAAAAATACGGCCCACCATCATGCTGTCCGTTCCGCTGATTATCGAAAAAATTTACAAAACACAGGTTTTGCCGAAATTTACCCAATCGGCCATCTTGAAATCCCTGTATCATTTTGCTCCGACACGTAAATTGCTCAACCGTCTGGCAGGCAAAAAACTAATGCAGACATTCGGGGGCAAAATCATTTTCTTCGGCGTCGGCGGTTCTAAAATAGATCCTGTCGTGGAACAATTTCTGCAGGAAGCCAAATTTCCCTATGCCATAGGATACGGACTCACGGAAACCTCTCCCATGTCTGCCGGATCTGCGCCGTACGCAACTTTCCTGCAGGGCGTAGGACCCGTCATGGAAGGAGTGGAAATCAAAATCAACGAACCGGACAAAACAGGACAGGGTGAAATCTGGATCAAAGGTCCCAACGTCATGAAAGGATACTATAAGAACCCCGAACTGACCCGGGAAGTTTTTACCGAAGACGGCTGGTTTAAGACAGGGGATCTCGGTTCCTTCGACAAAAAAGGACGTCTTACCATCCGGGGACGGATAAAAACAATGATACTGGGTGCTTCGGGTGAAAATATCTACCCCGAAGAAATAGAATCCATTATCAACAATTTCCGGTTCGTAAACGAATCATTGGTGGTCGAATCCAAAGGTAAACTGGTAGCGATGGTCCATTTCAATATGGAAGAACTCGAAAAACAATACCAGAAACTGAAATCACAGGCCGGTAATTACAAAACCGCAGTCAACGACTACATCGAAGAACAGAAAAAGGAACTGTTCGAATACGTCAATTCCCGGGTAAACAGCTTTTCCAAGCTACAGCTGGTCATGATACAACATGAACCTTTCGAAAAAACTCCCACGCATAAAATCAAAAGATTCCTCTATAACAATATTGCCATAAAAAGTTAAGCATAACGCTTAGCTTTTTATCTTTTTTACTACCTTTGAAAGGTCATTGCCAATTTATTCATCAGGACAATTAAAAATATGAACTTCTCGACGAAAATCGCCTTAGGCTTGCTCCTGCTACTATCGGTATCCTGCAAAGAACATTTATTTTCAGACACTGCTACACAACAAAGAATAGAACAAGACTTCAAGAAAAAACAAAAAGAGTTGCCTGACGGGAATCTGTTCGGAATATTTTCCGGAACACTGCCGGCAACAGAAAAAGAAGCCCTGATGTTTCTGTATGCTTATATGCCCATCGGCGACATTACAGACTACGATGGCGCTTTCCACCGGATGAATGTTCAATATGCCCTGAAAACAAAGCAGGAAATGCCTTGGGGAAAAACCATCCCGCTCAGGGAATTCATGCATTTCGTACTTCCGGTCCGGGTCAATAACGAAAACCTGGATGATTCCCGGAAAGTATTTTATGAAGAACTGAAAGACAGGGTCAAAGGACTTTCAATGTACGATGCAGTTTTAGAAGTGAACCACTGGTGCCACGAAAAAGTCGTTTACACACCTTCAGACTCCAGAACCAGTTCTCCTTTGGCCACCGTAAAAACAGCCAGTGGCCGTTGCGGCGAAGAATCGACCTTTCTGGTGGCAGCGCTCCGGTCGGTAGGCATCCCTGCCCGTCAGGTGTATACACCCCGCTGGGCGCATACGGACGACAACCACGCCTGGGTAGAAGCCTGGGTAGACGGGCAATGGCATTTTCTGGGCGCTTGCGAACCCGAACCGGTATTGGATTTAGGGTGGTTCAACGCTCCTGCCAGCCGCGGCATGCTGATGCATACAAAAGTGTTCGGATACTATAACGGACCGGAAGAAGTGATGAGCCGCACCTCCGGCTATACCGAAATTAACGTTACACACAATTACGCACCGGTGACCCAAGCCACGGTCACCGTCGAAGACAGCGCCCGCAGGCCTGTCGAAGGAGCCAGGGTGGATTTCAAAATATACAATTATGCGGAATTCTGTACCGTTGCTTCCAAAACGACCGACCATCAAGGCAAAACCAGCCTCTCTGCCGGAAAAGGAGATATGCTTGTCTGGGCCACCGACGGCCAACAATTCGGCTATGGCAAACTCTCCTTCAGCAAGGATACGGCCGTTACAATCCGGCTCGATAAACACGCCGGAGAAACCTCTGCGCTAGCCTTGGATATCGTTCCCCCCGTTGAAAATGCCGGGGCTGTCACCGTCTCTTCACAACAACGGGCAGAAAACAACCTGCGTCTCAACAGGGAAGATTCGATCCGCAACCTTTACACATCCACGTTCATTACCCCCGCCCAGGCCGGACAGCTCGCCCGGGAACTGCATCTTGCACCGGAGCCGCTGAGCTCCTTACTCATAGCCAGCCGCGGCAACCACGCAGAGATCATCGCTTTCCTGCGAAACACCCCTGCCGATTCCCGCCCCCAGGCTCTCGGCTTATTAAAGGCAATCTCCGGAAAAGATCTCCGCGATACGCCTGCAGCGGTTCTCTCCGACCACCTCCGGAATACCCCTTGTACCGGTTCGCCTCTTTTCAACTCCTACATCATGAACCCCCGGATTGCGAATGAAATGCTTACGCCTTACAAAGCATTCTTCCAGGAAGCCGTCTCACCGGCATTAGCGGAAAAAATCCGCCGGGATCCGGCTGTATGGACACAATGGTGCTCCCAAAACATTACCATCAAGGATGAACTAAATCCCCAAAATATCCCGATGACACCGGCAGGTGTCTGGAAAGCCCGTATCGCCGACCAGCATTCCCGGGACATTTTCTGCGTAGCCGTTCTCCGAAGCCTAGGAGTAGCCGCCCGCATCGACGAAGTGACCGGAAAAACCCAGTATGCCGCCGCCGATGGCAAATGGCAGGACATCCGCTTCTCTGCCGCTAAAAACGAAAACGTTCCCCAAGGTAAACTTGTCGCCGCTTTCAACCCGGTAAAAGCTTTGGACAATCCGGTATACTATTCCCACTTCACCCTTTCCAAATTCAATGAGGGAGAACTACAACTGCTGACATTCCCGGAAAACCCGGCCAGCAACTGGAAAAATCTGCTGGAACACCCCATGCCGCTGGATACCGGATACTATCTGATGGTCACCGGAACACGGCTGGCCAGTGGCGGTGTGCTCAGCCACCTCACCTTTTTCAATATAGAACCGGAAAAAACGACTTCTGTCGGTCTTCTCATGCGCGAGAATCCGGATGAAGTGAAAGTCATCGGCAACCTGAATTCCGAAGCCTTATTCATGGCAGAGGGCAAAACAACTCCCCAAAGCATATTGCAAACAACCGGACGGGGATATTTCATCATAGGCATTCTGGGAGCCGGCCAGGAACCCAGCAATCATGCCCTGCGGGACATCGCTGCCTTAAAAAAGGATTTCGAGCAATGGGGACGTGGAATGGTACTGCTTTTCCCGGATGAACAGCAATTGAAAAATTTCCGCAAAGACGAATTTCCCGGTCTTCCCCAAACCATCACCTGGGGGACAGACTCCGGTCATGCTATTCAGCGTATGATTCAGGAAAACCTGAAGCTATCGCACGATAATCTGCCCATCTTCGTCATTGCAGATACGTTTAACCGAATCGTATTTATCTCACAGGGATATACCATCGGCTTGGGAGAACAATTGATGAAAACGATTCATAAACTTTAAACACAACGGATTTTCACTTTTCTTTGGTGACGCTGAACTCCTTATTGGCGAACAACTCAGCCAAGCCGGAGATTTGCTTCAGCCGCAACAGTTCGTCCCTGTCCATGCCAATGTGTTTCAGAATCCATTGATCGGACATACCGGCTTTGGTCAATTCCGACACAATATGGCTCATCAATTCCACGTTGTGAGTGCCCCGCGCCCGGTTGTGCCTGATGGTCGAAGCCATGCGGTTGGAAATGTCCTTTTCGATCACGGCCACCGGCAATAAGCCATTTTCCCGCTTATAAATGCGCCGGGACGTCTTCAACACCAGATAACGATGATATCCGTCAACCAATTCATACTGATCTTTATCAGGAAGATAATAACACACACAAGGCATGGTATAGCCATCTTCCCAGATGGACAGTTCCAACAGTTTCATTTCCGGCGGAGCGACAACATTCGGATTATAATCATTGGCTACAACCTTTTCGACCGGAACAGCCAAAATCTTATAAACAGGACTCTTAAACTCATTCATCATAATATTTCAATTTCCAATATTTCTCCATCACTTGCCTCCGTATATCCCTCTCTCTTTTATTGGGAGCGAATCCCATATACCTGCAAGTATGATCATTTTTCAGGATACATATACAAATCCGTTTGAAAGTAGGCAATTCCCGAAACTCCTGGAGATCGATATCATCCAGATATTCCATCCGCACAGGTTTCTTATCTGTCTTATAATTACTTTTCTCGCCCACCGTTACTTTGATTCCCGCCTCCTGCAATTTCTCGATCGTACTATCGGCCAGACAGCCTCCCTTTTCCCGCCAGAACTGAATACTGACGGACAATTTATTCAGATAATTCTGCCGGATATCGTCAGGCAATGTGTTCAGCAGAAACTGCATATAGCTTGCCCAGGTATACCCCTCCGGCAATTTGACATTCTGACGCCAGCCCACCGCGGACGAATTCCCGTATATTGCAGTAAAATTGATGCCGTTGACCCGGTTAATCATACGCCCCCACATATCGGGATCTATCGCCCGGTATAAACTCAGTCCGGAACGGGCTTCAGAAATAAACGGACTGGCCACCCGCTGTCTTTCCAAAGGAACTCCCGCCTGATAATAAAGATCGTAAAGCCGGTTATAAGGCCAATGGAACTTCCCGTTGGCCACCCATATATCTGTCGTCAGCCAATCGAATATAGGATAAGCATTATAAACTCCCGGATAAAGCCATTTCGTCCATTTCAGTTTACGGAAACGACGGGATCCGCCGTTGTAAAGAGAACGCCAACGATTCAAGCTTTCCTGCGTACGGATACCCACCAGACAGCAAGTCCGCTTAGCCTTTTTCCGAACATGAAGCCAACGGGCAAAACTGCGTTGAAACTCATAATCCCACATAGTCCGGCCGAAAAAGGGGAAATCCTTGCAAAGGAAAGCCCCCTCGGGTATTTCGCGCACCCAACAATCCCTTTTCTCTTCATCCCAGGGACGCCAATATTTCTGAAACATGGAAGTACAGGTAGACACCTTAAAAGGCACACACACCCTGTACACGTCCAGTATATCCGTATTCGACGCCAACACCTGATTTACGTAACGGACCGTTTCATTGTATTGCACTTCATAATCCATGTGAAACACCCCCAGCTTGCGCCCGGGACAATTTTTACGGATATAATCTATACACAAATACAATAACACGCCACTGTCCTTTCCTCCCGAAAAAGAAACATAAACATTATCGAAATCCGCAAAGATTCTCTCCAAACGTTTTTGAACCTGATCATAAACATTTGAAGCCGTCCCTACTTTTTCCGGTACTCCATTTTTACATACAGTTTCCATGTTCTGACAGTAGAAAAACCATTTTCCTCAAAGACAGGCAAATGACGGATATGAGTAACGGACTGCAACTTATACTCCCCGGCAAAATTCCGGATAACCTCTTGCAGCATAGAAGTCAAAATACCGGGATCGTCACCACTGACGTAATAATTATCGATGACGGCCATTTTATCCTTCATCTCCACCGGAATAAATCCCGTCAACCGTTCTTCTTCCAACGCCACAAACCAGACATGATTCGCCGAAGTCTTAAACGGATAATTATTATTCTGCCGGAGTATACTTGGCCGCATAACCCAAGGTGCCACCAAATGATACAACCGTTCTTCCGTACCACCAAACTTTTCTATTCTCATAATCAAGCAACATCACCACTGCTATTTCAATTCCGGCATCCTTGGACAGGACATTCCCTTCTGTCTGAAAATCATTAAATAAAATAACCCTATCGGACAAATTTTTCCCGAATCAAATACAGATTTCAATTTATATTAATCCAGCACCACCTCTTCCGGACAACTTAATCGGCCTCAAATCCGCCAATATTCTTCAGGCTATTTTTCTAATGCCCGGATAGCCTCCCCCACTTTTTCCGCACTCGTCATTTCCCGGCCATATTCAGCAATCTGTACCGTTCCTCCCATAGAAACCCGGGGATTCCGGTATTTCATCCGGCCATCCACCTGAACCCGGGCAGACAGATGAAACTCATGAGCACCGGTCTGTACGGCAATTTCACGGATATTGCCGGCGTTTATCCCGCATCCCGGCATAATGATCACCTTTCCGGAACGGGCCACCAATTCTTTCAACAAGGGAATTCCCTTTTCGGCCGAACTTTGTTGCCCGGAAGTCAATATACGATCACAGCCCAACCGTTCAATCTTTTCCAGTGCTGCAAACGGATCGCTGCACATGTCGAATGCCCGGTGGAAAGTCACCGACATATTCCCTGCAGCAGCCATCAACCTGCGCATTTTATCCTCATCGATATCCCCGTCTGCCGTCAAACACCCTATCACAATGCCATCCACACCGATCTCACTCGCCATTTTGATATCCCTGAGCATGATTTCACACTCTTCCTGGCTATACAAAAAATCCCCTCCCCGCGGACGAATGATGACATGCATGCCGGCAGGCAGCAATTCCCGGACTACCGACATCTCTCCGTAAGAAGGTGTCGTCCCTCCCTCGGGCATGCCGGCACAAAGTTCTATGCGGTCAGCTCCGGCAGCTAGCGCCGCCCTTACGCTCTCGGCAGAATTAGCACATATCTCTATTTTAAAACTTTCTCGATCCATCTTTCTGAAATTCAGGAATCAGCGAATACCGGAACCTGCAGATCCGCAACCCACCCGCAGATTCCGGTAATCATACTAATCTTTTAACGTCAACTCAACAACATAATCCATATCCACCGACGGATCTTCTGCCAGTTCCAGCAACACTCCGTTCTTATCCTGACGGAATTTAACAGGTTTCTTATCCTTAAACACGACAGCACTCTTCACTTTGGCCGTCAAAGGTAAAAACAACCCTTTGTCCTTCAGATTCAGCAGATGTACATAAAGCTTATTCCCTTTACGCGTAGTCACCCCCCAATCCCTCGGGGTTACGTCTCCGCCACGCGAACCGTATATGGTTTCACCGTACACCTTCATCCAATCGCCGATGGCCTTCAGACGTTCCAAGGCAGCAGCAGGCAGTTCGCCGTTGGGCTGCGGTCCGATATTCATCAATAAATTGGCATTTCTTCCGGCAGCCTCCACCAGATACTGTACCAACTGTTTAACGGATTTATAATTCTGATCGACAATCTTATATCCCCACATTCCATTCATGGTCTGACAGGTCTCCAACGGCAGCGGACTGATATTCTGGCCTGACAAACCGGCCTTGTTCTGTCCCGGCAGATCGCGCTCGAAAATCTGGATATCCTCCCCTTCGAAAGGAACCTGATGATGATTATTCCCGATCAGAATGGAGGGCTTCAACTTATGAATCATAGCATATTGTTCAGGCAACTGCCAGTCGAACTCCGGATTCTGATCCTGATCCCACCAACCGTCGAACCAGATCACCGCAGGATCATAATTGGTAATCAGCTCCGTCAGCTGATTGTTCATAAACCGGTAATAAGTCTTCCACTCCCCGTGCGTCGTACGTCCGGTTCCGCGGCCGGTACGTCCCAACGGATAATAATCGTCGCGGTCCCAGTCCAGATGCGAATAATAAAGATGCAATTTTATCCCCTGCTTCTTGCATTCGTCCGCCAGTTCCTTCAAAACATCGCGCTGAAAAGGTGTGGCCTTGACAATATTATAATCCGAAAATTTCGTATTCCACATGGAAAAACCATCGTGATGACGAGTGGTGAAACAGATATACTTGGCGCCCGAAGCCTTTATGGCGGCCACCAATTCGGCAGCATTAAACCTGGCCGGATAAAACCCGGACGCCAGTTTCCTGTATTCCAGGTGATTCAGGTTCTGATTCGTCATCACCCATTCTCCCTGAGCCAGCATACTGTATATTCCCCAATGCAAAAAGATGCCGAACTTATTATCCTGAAACTCCTTCCTCGCTTCCAGGTTTTCAGGAGCAGGCACATAGTGTTCCTGACTACGGCCTGCTAAAGCCAACAGGCACAATAAAAAAATACTCAAACCTTTTCTCATAACTCACATTTTAATCCTGTTTACTATTTCAATTTAAAGTCTATCAATTCCTCGCCGTTCAAGCTCATCTGCAAACGGTCGTTCGCCTGTAATCCCCGATAGCGGTACGGACTGCCGCAAAAAAGCAAATCTCCGATCTTCAGGGTGTAATAGCGGGAAGCTTCGGCGATCAACCGTTCCACCGGAACAGGCATTTCTTTCTCCGACGAACCGAACACCGGCTTTCCGTTCACCCTCAACTCATAGTTCATTCCTTCGCCCTGCTTCCTGACCGTCAAACGGCTGATTGCCGCACTGTTATCGTAGGCAGAAGCCAGGACAGGCGGCAAGTTGCCGTCCCGTAAACGATGTTCAAAATCATCGGCAAACAAACGCAAGCCCACACCGACCTCCTCGTAGTAACGGCCGGCAAAGCGTACTCCCACGCTCTTTCCCAAACGACAAATCCGGACCACCGGTTGAGGAACACAACTCAACTCCCCGGCAAAATCAGGGATATAGAAATCATCGTTATTCCGAAGCAGCACATTGTGGCCCAACGGAACAACCACAAACTCATTTTCAAGATTGTACTCAGCACACAATATTTTCATATCCGATCCAAATCATAACCACCTTCTCTCCGGCTATACCCAAGTTCCTTTCTCCCGGCAATCTCATCGTTCAAAAATAAGGCTTTCCGCCCGCCGCTTGGGAACATGATGCACCCCTGCCTCATCTCTCCAATATTTGAAGTCTTCGCCTTGCATGTCTTCAATCACCACCTGTTCCTTGGGTTTCCCCAAAGCCAGCACGTACAATATTTTCAGGTAATCCGGCAAAGCCAAGACCTCCCGTAGGGCATCCTTCCTGAATGCCTTGATGATACATCCGCCGTATCCCTTGTCCACAGCCCCCAGCAAAAGAGTCTGCATCTGAATGCCGTCGTCACATAAACAATTTTCCACCACCCGGCCATCCAACAATTGTATCAGATAGGCGGCCGGACGTTCCCCTTCCTCCGGTCCCGGCCAATCCGTCAGATAGCCGGCCCACGCCAACAGCGGAAATACCCGGGCACATTCCGCCTCCGTGTTAACGATGGCATAACGAAGCGGCTGGGCATTTCTCCCCGAAGCACACCAACGCACCGATCCCACCAATTCCCTCAATGTCTCTTCCGGGATTCTTACTTCCTGATGAAACCGGCGGAAACTCCGGTTCTTTTGTAATAATTCTGTCAATGTCATATTTCTTTCACGAAAACGGTAAATCAGAAATTTATCAATCAAAAATTGTATTTTTGCATCTATCTGCTCCGTAGCCGGAGTTCAACAAAAATAGTAACAAAATAGAAGAAGTAAAAACTTACTTTTACTTTTTCTCCCAGATTTCAATATTTACCGTATGACCTCGTTTTTACAACTTCTGGCTCAGGATATTTACCGCAAATACAACGACCGGTTCAGCCAGCTGACCATCATCTTTCCCAACAAGCGGGCAGGGCTGTTTCTGGCCGAAGAACTTTCCGGACTCATCGACCGGCCGGTTTGGATGCCTGAAATACTCACCCTTGCAGAATATGTCGAAAAACACACCCGGCTCAAAAAAGCAGACAACCTTTCCCTGATTATCAAATTATACAAAGCTTACGTCCGTGTTTCGGGATCTGCCGAGAAGTTCGAAGACTTCTATTTTTGGGGCAACATGCTGCTGGGAGATTTCGACGACATCGACAAATACAGGGCCGATGCCAGGGATCTGTTCTCCAACCTGAGCGCTTTGCAGCAAATGGAATACAACTTTTCCTACCTCACGGAAGAACAAATGGCGGCAATCCGGAAATTCTGGAGCAGTTTCAATCCTGAAAAATTCAGCCGTGAGCAGGAGGAGTTTCTGAAAGTATGGGACAAACTGTATGCGACTTACACCACCTTCCGGACCCACCTGCTGGAAGAAGGACTTGCCTACGAAGGCATGAACGAACGCTATTTCTGCGAACATCTGGAGCAATTCAGTCACCCGCAACACATTCTTTTGGCCGGATTCAATGCCCTGAATACTTGTGAGAAACAAATTTTCGCCTACTACCGCGATTCAGGCACCGCTTCTTTCTACTGGGATTACGATATCTACTATACGGCCAACGAGCAGCAGGAAGCAGGCCGGTATTTAAGGGAAAACCTGAAACTGTTCCCCAACGAACTGGACGCCGGCAATTTCAACAATTTCCTGCACAACGGGAAACAAATCGAATACATCTCCGTCCCTTCTTCCATCGGTCAGGCGAAACTCTTGTCCCGGCTCACCCGGAATTTCTCCGGGGATGCTCCCCGGGACACAGCCGTCGTGCTGTGCGACGAACAATTATTGATACCGGTCATGCACTCCCTCCCCGGACATATCGGTAAAATCAACATCACCATGGGTTATCCCGCCCGGAATACCTCTGTGGCCGCTTTCATCGCCTTGTTGTGCGACTTGAAAAATTATGCCAAGACAGAAGGCGGAACCACCTACTACTATTACAAACCGGTCATCGCATTGCTCAACCACAAATTCATCAAAACAATATGCCCGGAAGACATCTATAAAATAACAGACTACATCAATCAAAAAAACATCATATACATCAGCGAGAAAAGCCTGCAGTTTCATCCTTTGGCGCAAGCTGTTTTCTCCGCCTCTACAGCCGGTATTCCCGATTATCTGTTACAGATACTGACTTTGTTAAGCCGGTTCTCGTGCGAAGACAGTGATCCGGTCGAAAAGGAATTTATTTTCTCCGTTTATACGCAGATCCAAAATCTTCGCAACACTTTCGCCGAAGAAAAGATATTTCCCGATCATAAACTCTACTTTCAACTGATTGGCAAAGTCATAAGCAACCTCACCGTTCCCTTCAGCGGCGAACCCCTGGAAGGACTGCAAATGATGGGACTGATGGAAACCCGTATGCTGGACTTTAAAAATCTGATCATCTTATCGGCCAACGAAGGCATACTGCCGAAAACAACCCTCCCCTCTTCCTTCATCCCTTACCACCTGCGTTTAGGATTCCGGTTGCCGACTCCGGACCACCGCGACGGACTTTTCGCCTACTATTTCTACCGGCTGTTGCAGCGTTCACAGCACATTAAAATTCTCTATACTTCGGGCATCAAGGGAATGAACGGCGGAGAAATGAGCCGTTTCTTATACCAAATTAAATATGAATCGGGGCTTCCCGTTACGGAAAGCAACTTTCAGAACCAGATTTCCACGCAAAAAAAACGGGAGATCACCATCCGCCGCTCCCCGGAGATGATCCGGCAACTCCAGAAATACTGTCAATCCAGCGAAAAGGCCATTTCCCCCTCCGCCTTAAACACCTATATGGATTGTCCGGTAAAATTCTACTTCAAATACCTCGCCGACATTCAGGAAAAAGACGAAATCGCCGAAGAATTGAATCCCCGGTTACTGGGAAACATATTTCACGAATGCTCACAGTCATTGTACGCCACGATTTCCGACGGCTACATCACCGCCGGGGCGATAGATTCCCTTCTCCGGGATGAAGCGCTCATAGAAAAACACATCCGCATTTCCTATCAAAAGGTCTACGACACGCAGATCTCACAACTGATAGACAGCGGCAATAACGAACTCGTGCTCAATATCATCAAAAAATACCTTCAGGGCATGCTGCAGTACGACAAAAAAATAAGCCCTTTCCGGATCATTGCCATGGAAAACCGCTTTTTTGTCCCGGTAATCCCCGTTGGCAGCACCGAATCCCCGGTATACGTAGGAGGCTTTATCGACCGGATCGACCAGACGCAAGCCGGTATCCGGATCATCGATTATAAAACCGGAGCCGACACCACCACTTTCAAATCCATAGCCTCGGTTTTCGACAAACTTAATCCCACCCGCAATAAAGCAGCTTTCCAAACCATGCTCTACTGCCTGATGTTCGACCACACCCACCCTTCCCGGTTGCCCCTGATTCCCGGCATTTACAGCACCAAATTGCTGTTCGGCAAAAATTACGATTATCACCTGAAATGCGACAAGGAATACATCACGGATTTCAGCAACGTCCGGGAAGAGTTCACCCGGGAATTAACCGGATTGCTGGAAGAAATCTTCTTGTCAGACCTTCCGTTCAGCCAAACAACAAACGGGAAAAAATGCCTAACCTGCCCTTATGCCGGAATTTGCCAAAAATAAGACGCTGTCTGACCGGCAGAATTACCCCGCGGACA
>CAZMAE010000190.1:0-10081 GCA_964564205.1 uncultured Odoribacter sp.
GGTTTTGTTTTTGATTGTGCCTTTGGCGTAGTTGATTTCGTATTGGCCGTATTTTGTTTTTTTGATGGCTTTACGCTTGCCGGATTCCATTTCCTGTATGTAACGGGTGATATATTCGTTTAATGTTTCGGGCTCGGGCGGCTGAACGCGGGGCCGGGATTGTTCGTCAATGTATTGGTCGATGATGTCCTGTAACCATTTTTTCGGGAAGTTTTGGCTGTCGGTGTTGAATTCGGCAAAGACACGGCGCTCGATTTCGTTTAAGTGGTCGATGATTTGCTGGGCAGCCTGCCAGGTGAAGGTTTTGTCGTATTTAGCTTTCTGGCTGATGGTGGATTTTTCGCGGTCCCACGCTTTTACGGGGATGACGTAGGGGGTTTGTGCATAACGGGTTATTCCCCGATGAGCGGAAAAGTATGCGCGAATGGTTGCATATTCACTCTCTTTCGATACTCTGATGTAGTAGTTTAATGTAGCCATGTCTGAAAGGTTTTGCGCTTTTTACAAATTTAATGATTTGCAGAACATTTGCAAAACATTTTCTGTATTTTGCAAAACTTTATTTTATTTCAAACATATAATATTTAGATAATAAGTTGATTTTCAGTGTTTGATTAGTAGATTTAGATTTTGATAGATTGAAGTTTTGAGGTACAAGTGGGACCACGAATTAGAAATCAAGCAGTTATGAACACAATCGTAGCTGCTTTTTCTTTTCCCTTGATTACTATTTTTTGAGTATTGTAGATAACATCTTTTCTCCTGACAGTCAAAGTCTCAAAAAAAAAATTTTGTATCTTTACAGTTTGAAGCGCATACGCTGACAAAGACCACCATGTAAGAGTCATCTTAAACAATATATCAGAACTCCCTTGTAGACGCAAAGGTTTGGTCGCCTGTCAGCTTACTTGGAGGTCTATTTAACATATATATGCAAAAACTAAAAGCGTTTTCTATATTCTCTGGAGCGGGAGGAATGGATATTGGAGTCTCTCAGGCGGGTTTCGATATAGAAGCTTGTGTAGAACTTGATCCCAATTGCTGCAATACTCTTCGAGAGAATATAAAGCGCTCTGGGCATAACACAAAAGTATTTGAGGGGGATATTCGAGAATACGATCCTCAGTGTATAATGAGGCAATTGAATCTAAATCCAGGAGATATAGATCTCCTATTCGGAGGCCCCCCTTGTCAAGCTTTCTCACAAATTGGGAAAAAGCTTTCACTGGAAGATGATCGGGGGTTACTTTTATACCAAGTAATTAGATATGCAAAGGTATTGAAGCCTCATGCTATTATGATGGAACAAGTTAAAGGGCTCTTGACTGCTAAAGATCTTGATGGTGTTTCAGGTGGTGTGTTCAGTTCTTTTATTAAAGAATTGGATGAATTGGGTTATGTCCCAAAATGGAAAGTTATGCTGGCTGCTGAATATGGTGTTCCCCAATTAAGACAGCGTGTCATTATGGTTGCTACCAGAAAACCTAATGGCTTTGAATTTCCTATTGCCACACATTGTTCTCCAGAAAAATGCGGTGGTTTTTTCCCTTTAAAGCCTTATACAACAGTTGGCGAAGTAATTAAAGATCTTGGGGAACCAATATTAAAGACGGAATCATCAACCATTCCGGATAATAGCCATTACGATGTAACACCTAAGAGAGACATAGAACGGATTAAAGGTGTCCCTGAAGGAAAAAATCTTTCATCTCAGACTCATCTTCCAATTGAACAAAGAGGCAAGCTTACGAAAAAAGACACTACAAAATTTCTTCGTCTTAACAGATCTAAACCCTCAAATACCCTCCGTGGAGGTGAGATTTTCTATCATCCAATAGAAGATAGATATTTAACACCCCGTGAATACATGAGAATTCATGGTTTCCCCGATTCCTATGTTCTAAGAGGTCCAATAAGAGGAAGAACCGGCAGTGTAAAGGATTTAGATCAACATCGTCAAGTTGGGAATGCCGTACCACCGCCATTAGCCAAAGTAGTAGCAGAAAAAATTAAAGAAATTATATTATGCCACAAGTATACGAGCTATTAGGATATCCTCTGTCAGATAAATCTGACAGAGTTGAAGAATCTCGAAAAAAAGCATTTTGCCCATTTATGAATGCAAAGTGTGATGGTGGAGGAAATCGATTCATGTCGGAAATAAATTTGAAAGAGCATCCTGAACTGAGTCGTTATTTCATTGGAATGGAAACCGTTCCTTCGGGTATTTGCTCCATTCAACTTGCGTCCAACACATCACCTTGGATTATTTGCCCTCGTCGACTGCTTTATATGGGTAATAAAGCATCGAACAAAACGTTATTGGATACAACGCAAAAAAAGTTATTGTCCAAATGTAATTTTCCCTTAGGTAGCAGGATTGGTATTTGGGCTGAAACGAAAGTTAAATACTTAGGTGAGAATTCTACTGAAGAAAATGCCTCCTTTGATTATACATTTGATTATGTCTTGTGTGAACTTGGGAGAAAAAGTTTAAAAACTGCATCGGTTCTTACTGGTATTCAAGAATCTGAGTTAAAACGTAAATTAATATCTGCTGGACATACACTTTCCTTAATAAATGGTGAATTAATGGTAGAAGACTTTCCTATTGGAATGCCTTATATCATAGAGGTTATGACTTCCAGTACATCAGGAGGCAATAAAAAAATGAGGAGCTGTATTCCTCAGGCCTTTGAAGATAGCATTCTCCATAAAAACCATATAGCCCCCGGTATAAATTATCGTCAAGTCTGGGCACGAATGGCCAGTCAAATGATTGTGAAATCACAAGCCGCACTGGCATGGGGAGGATACACAATCTGGGTGCTCCAAGATTTATTGGCTGATTATATTTCATCCAGTACAGGCTTAGATTTAAAACGATTTATATCTCAACATCTGTCGGAGGTTAATATTTTATCGTTTTCTTATTCCGATAAATATCAAACACCGAAAAAGAATAGTATAATTGAGCTTTCAGATTCCACTTTATTTGCTGGTCCAATTCGACCATTTAATGAAGGGGAGGAGGTATCTCCTTCTTTTCAAGATATCGTACTGGCATCTGTATGTCCTCCAAAATCAGTGCTTTTATCTGCGCTGTGTAAAAAACCAATGTCAAATCTTCTTCATTTGTAGGTAATTCTAAACAACAAGCCTTTCGGTGCTGACAAATGCTTTTACAAGAGGTCTTATGTTTTTATAATCATTTTTTCTCAGCGCCCCCCTTTGCAGGAAGAACCCTAAACGATTTACTACGATAGTAAGGTGCTTTACAACTTTATTTGTGATTTGTAATTTTATCTATTTAAAGTATATTTGATGCATTAGTCCCGGGTCAGTTCTATCCGATGTGATTCGTTCTGACCCGGGACTAATTTTTTCTATCTTGCAAGACGTGGCAGACCGGAGGCTTGCAGCCTATCCCGGCCCATGCAAATTGGTTTTCCGTTTCAATTCATCCGCATAGCTCTCATCACCTTTCCGCCGCTTCTTCTCTCTGCTTCCCGGGTATATTTTTCTTCTTCCATTTTGGATTTATCGGCACCCAGGGTATCCCCGATTTTGGTTTGCAGCCGGGCCTTGGAATTCATCAGTTCGGCTTTTGCGAAATAATCGGGAGTTTCCGCACAAATCCGATCAATCCATTTTATTCCTTCTTCCACCAACGCTTTATCCTCACACAAGGTGAGTGCTTCTATATTGTGCTGGAAATAAGATTTTTCCATGCCTTCCCGGAACAGATTATAGCTCATCACTTCGCGCATTTTATCCAGCAATCCCCGGAAATCGCCCTTCCGGATATAAGCAGCGGTATACAGATTGGCCAAACCGGCAGGAGCCGCTTCGTAATCGATGGTCAACAGATAATCGACCAACTCCGCATTTTTCTGCTCATCAAAAGCGGTTCCCGTACCGGGACGCCAGGCAGCAAGCTGCGACACCGCTCTCCGGATCGTGTTTTTCAATTTAAAATCCACCACCTCCCGGCCGGCCAATTCATAAAATTTAGCCCGGTTAGCCATGACTCTCTTCAAGGGTTCGGAAAGCGGATCATGCACATATTTCTTGATGAGGTCCCAATTCTCTTTTGTCGCCAGCTGATCTTCAGAAAGGGGATTCAGGTATTCCGCAGCCACCTTTCCCTGCTCTTCGACCATATAGGCAGAGGCCAGGGCCGCCAGATAGCGGCCTAAAAATGCACTTTCTCTTTCGCCCGCCTGATAACGCTTCATCATTCCGCTCAGGTTGTTCTGCGGATCACCGGCCTGCTTAGCGCCTGCAATCAGCCAATCGGCCGGTCCGGCCCCCACCATCCGGTGGACCACCTGCTGAGTCACCGGATCCACGAACACCAGCGTCGGGAAAGCCTTGACTTCAAATTGCTTCTTCAGGATCACCCCATCCGCATCCTTTTCCATATCGTATTTCGCATTCACAAAGTGCTGATTGAAAAAATCAGCCACTTCGTCCCGGGTAAATACCTCTTTGGACAGCATCTTGCAAGGACCGCACCAGGAAGTGTAGCAATCTACAAAAATGAGTTTTTTCTCCTTTTTCGCTTTTCTGACTACCTTTTTCCACTCCTTCGTCTGTTCAAAGCCGATACTCCGGTTCTGGGCTTCTGCCCCCAGCATTACTCCTGCCATTAGCAGGATCAATAAAAATAATCTCTTCATTCGTATATCCTTCTTCGATGTAAATAATCCGATCCCCTGTAGGGTGTGGCAAATTTACATCAAGTAATCTTAATTTTATCTGAATTTTTTCACTCCCCCTGTTATAATATCATTAAATTCCGGTTTTACTCACATGCCCATGGCCGGCATAGCCATACTTTTCTTTTTCTTTCCGCCCAACACTTCTTCGATCTTATCGGTCAACGCTTTCCCTCTCAGGTTTTTCCCGACGATCCGGCCTTCTTTATCCAGTACCAGGATATAAGGAATACCGGAGAATTGGTATTGTCTCATCACCTCTTTTCCCGCTTTCGGAGCCTGTGCCTGTGCCCAGGGCATATTCTCCTCTTTCATCGCTTTCCGCCAGGCAGCCCCGTCTTTATCGATTGACACGCTGAAAAAGTCCACGCCTTTATCATGGTATGCTTCATACGCTTTTTTCAGATTCGGGATTTCAGTCCGGCAAGGTCCGCACCAGGATGCCCAGAAATCCAACACCAATACCTTCCCTCTAAAATCCTGCGGTCCCAGGTTCTTTTTTCCATCCGGCGTCGGGTATGAAAACTCCGGAGCCACCCGACCTTCGGTCAGCCGCTCCTTTTGGGCTTTTACCGCAGCCCGTTCGGCTTTGAATTTCAACAAAGGTGCATAGTCCGGATTTTTAGCTTCCAGCCGGGCCAAAGCTTTCTCCACCAAGGCTTCATCTTCTCCGCCGCTAAGCCCGGGCAATACTGCCAGTACGCTGTTCCGGTCGGCATAATGTTCGGCCAGATAACGGGCGCGGGAACGGGATTCATCCCCTAACATCGCGTAAAACTTACCGGATATCTCCTGTTTTGCCTGATCGCCGATATCCGGAATACGATAAACTCCCTGCGAGATGGCAATCATCAGCTGATACCCCCGGTAACCATCCCAGTTCATCAGATTCATCACTTCGTTATTGGGTCCGCCGTTGATATGCACATAAGGCGGATTTTTGATCTTCATCCGGGCCGTATCCATCCCCCGGAAATTGATTTCCAGATCTTCATCTTCGGCCCAGAAGCGGACACTTTGCCATTTCTGACAATCCAGTGTATATACTCCGGGCCGGACGACTTTCATTTTAAATTCATAGGTACCGTCTTCATTCACTTTGCAAGAATCGAGGACCGTTTTATCAAATCCATGCCGCTCTACGATCTCCATGTTAAAATGATTATCCGGAAATTGTACTTTTCCTTTTATGGTAATGGTGTTCTGGGCCAAAACCGGTCCGGCCGCCAAGAGTAAACATCCCCCCCATAGTAAACTTAAAATCTTTTTCATACCATGCATTAATATTAAAAACTACGTTATCTTTTCCATGAACTCATTCAGCCGCCCGGCCTCAGGTCAGATTCCGTGATACTGCATTCTTCCGGACAAACGCCGCTGCCCGGGAAGGCAACAGTATCACGCTTCCGCCCAACCAGCTTCATTCCTTGAAATAAACATCCGCAATCCGTCCGAATCCCTCATAAGGCCGGCCGATCGCTCCGAGATTTCCATTCAATTCATTGAAGCCGATCAAATAAACCTTTCCTTCTCCTGCAGCTGTACAGGTTGACACCATCAACAGCTTGCCATCCTCGGCATGACCGTTTTTCTTAAACACCTTCAGATTGGTGATGGTCTCTCCCACAAAAGTATGTACAACAGCACCGGTATTGGCTGAAGCATATTTATACTGACACAAATCACTGCCTGAAGCATAAAAACAGATATTTCCCCGGTTACCGAACGCATACAGACAATTGTCGTCCAGCCCCGTACACCCCGACATATCATATTTTATCACCGGCATGGGTTCTCTTCCTGAAAAATCGGCTACATACAATGCATAAGCCGAGGTCGTCTTATTCTTAAAAATTGCATAGGTATAATCGTTGAACCCATTTTCCATATACCGGATTTCCTGATCTTTTCCGATATTGTTCAAATTAAATTCGGCCTCGTTATTATCTTCAAATTCACCTACATTCGAACCGAACTGATCGATCGGCGCGAACCGTCCGTTCTTCATGTCATAGATCACCGTGGAAAAGGTAGAAGTCGAAATGCGTGGCAAAAAAGAGGCCGCATAATAATCTCCGTTCAAACGATCCCCGAAGGTTTCCGTTCCCCAACTCATGTGGTCGAATTTATATACCAGCCCATCGTTTACGATCATTTCCATCGGTCTGGAAGTCAGCATAAAAGCCTGAGGCTTCGGATTTATACTCAAGGCAAATGAAAACAATCCCCGGTAATCATCCGACACAATTCCGAAAGTATTGGAATTCAATACATAGGCCCCTGTTTCGGTAAAAAAGTACAGGTTTGTGTTGTACTGCCCCAAAAATTTTCCGGCGGTCTCCGTCCTGTCATTGACCTTGGTGAAAACATGGTCATAAATCTTTTCGTCCTCCTCCTTGATATCGGTCAATAATTTGGCCGTTTTAATCATGTGCAGATCATAGAAACCGTCCTTCTCGTCCAACACACATAATCCCCGGCTCAATGCCGACTCTACATTCAGTTTGATGGTCAGGTATTCTTTTGTATCATTCGCCCGGTTCGTAACCGTATAAGTCAGATAATATTTCCCGGGTACCTCGTAAATCACCGTATCGAATACTTCCTGCCGGGACAACACCACTGCAGAGTCGAATTTTGCCACCTCATCGGGTTTCTGAGGATTCTGAGGATAAATCTTCCATTCAAAGGCAAGATCGCTTTTATCACCTGCATAGCTGACTTTTACGGGAACCTTAAAATTTTCGAATTGTACGGCTGTCATCTCCGCTTTCACCTCATTCCCTGTCGTATCGATGACCAAAGCCTTCAACTCTTCATAATCGTAGTTCCCTTTATCTTCATAACAACTGCTGAATCCTAAAACAACAGTCATCAACAGAAAAAATCTGAATTCAAATATCTTCTTCATCTTCAAACCATTTTAAATTATTAATCCGGAAAGGTTACCCGGCCTTTAACAGGATCCGTCAACGGACCATTGGCAGCTTCATATTCAGCCAATTTTTCCTTCACGATTCGTTTCGCCGGATTAAATTTATTAGCATCGGCCATCATCCCCCACATACTGTATGCAGAAAAATCCCATACCCCCAATTGTTGATAAACAAATAAATATTTTGTCTTGCTGCATTCGCCGAAATAATCCTCGATGCTTCCCATAAACCAACCATCATCCCCGATCCATTGATCCGGAATATCATCCGAAACCTGTACGAACAAAGTGGTGCGTATACCGGCAGCCAATGATTCGGAATTTACGATCTTTACCCCGAAAGATACCGGTTTCCCCATCAATTGAGCGGGGCGCAGCACCTTCAATGGCACGGTCACCATCACTTCATTGGCCGGAATAACGATTTTTTCAGGCAATTCATAATGTATTCCGGCTTCAGCTCCATCCTCACTCGCAATCCGGAGTTTTACCTCTCTTTCGAATGCTTTCGGATAACCGACCACCAATAGTTCAAGATCGATCACTTTGTATTGATCCTGAACAAATCCGTAAGCTATCGTTACCGTATCTTTTCTCAATTCCATCTTATTGTAATCGAAGTTCACCATCTCAGTGCCTTCATAAGTGGTCAATCCTTCTTTTTCACATCCTGCCAGTCCGAATAAAGCACACCACAGGATTACGATCATATATTTCATCTTCATAACTCCGGTATTTATTTTCCAAATTCGATTTCATTTTCCGGTTTAGGAAGTACATATTTCACTTCCACATCGTTGAGTGTCTGGTCCCCCATTCGTTTATGATAGAAGAACAGTTGTCCTTCACAAATAAATTCGCGCCGGTATTCCTTGAGGATTTCAGCCTGTACGGCCTCCGGAGAGTTCACTTCACTAGCCTGTAACAATTGTTCCTCGGTATATCCCCGGTTGGCCAGGACCTGATTCAACCAACCGACAGCGGTTTGCGGATCGGCTTTATCACATTCGGCCACAATGTAATACATTTCGGACAAACGGATCATCGGCATTCTTTCTTTTTCAGGAGTCTGCAACCTGCCGTCTACGATCACACCGTCCATCTGCCATAATTTCGAAGGCACCTGTCCGACATAATTCATCGTCTCGAAAAAGTTCTTCCGGAAATCTTCCGCATCCCCGAAAAGATCTCCGACAGCAATACGGGTCAACAAAGGAGTATTGGTCGATGTAAAATACCCTTCGATATACTTCGTCAGTTTCCGGATATTCAATGCAAAAAGATGTTCCGCGGAAATCGTCCGGTCTCTCAGTTCTTTTTTAGAATTAACAACTTCATCACTGGTTCCCCAAGGAAATTTTCCGGCAGTTTCATGGGCGTCGATCACGATCATGGCATTCCGTCTGGCTTCCGCCTGATTTCCGGCGTACATCTCCACCCGGGCCAGCAATCCGATAACAGCATAATAATTCAGGTGAAAATTCCGGTTGATCAGATAGCCGTTATCCTCATCCGTCGTCACTTCACGACCGCTTACAATCGGATCGTTCGCCAGGCATTGGGCAGCGGCTTTCAAATCCCGGACAATGTATGTCAATACCTGTTTAGGAGAAGCGGAAACGGTTACATTCTTAGAAATCTCATCCACATAGGGTATACCGTCTTCGGCCGAAGTGCTTTGTCCGTAAGGAGCATACAACCGCAACAAATCGAAATGCATGTACGCCCGGATCGCCAGGGCCTCACCTTTGATGATTTCTTTATTATCTCCGGTAAAAGGAATATTCGCTTCATCGATATAAGCCAGTATGCTATTTGCATTGGCTATGACATTATACCCTTTTATCCATAGCGAATCCACCATCATCCGGGTGGTTACCGATTCGTATTCGTACTTCACCGCATCCGAATAAACATGATTCGTACCGATTTTCCATTGTTGTGCCAGCGCATCGACCAGTCCGAAGGTCATTTCACGACCGTACAAAGAAGTCTGGTTCATAGCGGTGTATATTCCTGCCAAAGCCCCTTTAAACCCGTCTTCTGTTGAAAACAGATCTTCTGCTTCCATTTCGGTTTTCGGCTTCACATCCAGCCAGTCCTGACAGGAGGTTATTCCCAGGCATCCCAGACAACCGGCTAAGATCAAACTATATCTCAACATTTTCTTTTTCATCATCATAAAAATAATCAATTAATCCTCTGTTCATTAGAAGGTAGCTTGCAACTGCAAGGAAAAAGAACGGGCGAAGGGATAATCCGTCCCGCGTTCCACTTTCACAGAAGAAGCCCGGAAGACATCGTTCATATAAAAAGACACTTTCAACCGTTCAAAGCCACTGTTTTTCAAAAATTCCCGGTTTCTGAAATCATACCCTACATTCAGGGAGGTCATCTGTAGCTCATTCAAATCCTGCACAAAGCG
>CAZMAE010000191.1:0-2737 GCA_964564205.1 uncultured Odoribacter sp.
GGATGTTCCCATCGTCGCGACCGGCTCGACCGTCGTATCGTGCGCGAAGTCCGTCGTGGTCGAGCCGCCTGCCGAGGCAGTGTCAGCGCCGATGCCGACCGGCGGCGAGGCTTGATCGACAATCCCTCCGATGCTCGGGCCGGATGGGACGGTGAACCGTGGCCGCGTCTGAAAGGCAAGGCCTCCGGTCGTCTCAAAGACAGCGACGGCGACGGTATGCCCGACCGTTGGGAGCGTTCGCGCGGCCTTGATCCCGCCGACCCTGCCGACGGCCGTGCCACGACCCTCAGCCCCGAAGGCTACACCCATCTGGAACTCTATCTAAACGAACTTGTCAAATAAGAACTGAATTATTTAATTTAATCTTGTATCTTTGAAAACTTATGCTTATATTTGCATCGTAATCAATTAACAAAACAAAGATAATGACTTACTTCGAGTTTACAAAGATATTTCCCGATGAAAACAGCGCGATTGATTTTATCGTTGCAGCAAAGTACAAGGAGGGGTATGTTTGCCCGAAATGCGAAAGCATACATAAAGGCATATATCATCAAAAATATAATCATCGCTTTCTCTACTGCAACAACTGCAAGAGCGAGTTCTCCGCATTGAAAGGCACAATCTTCGAAAACACCCACCTCGACCTGCGTATGTGGCTTTATGCAATCAACCTCGTGAATGTGTCCCGCAAGGGAATTTCTGCATTGCAACTGCAAAGGGAGACGGGTATCGGTTCTTACCCATCCGCATGGAGAATGCTGCACCAGATACGCAAGGCAATGGAGAACGAGGAGGTGTTTATGGCTCATGTCTGTCTTGCGGTGAAATAATATGCAAAAAGAAATGGAAACTTTTATAGATAATAAAGGAACAAGAACTACACTTTATTTAGGGGACTGTTGTGAGATGTTGCGCGATATTCCCGAAGATTCTGTGGACTTAATTGTCACCTCTCCGCCGTATGCGGACCAGCGTAAGAATACCTATGGCGGAATACCCATCAATGAATATGTGCGATGGTTTCTTCCTATATCAAAAGAACTTTTGCGGGTACTCAAACCAACCGGCACATTTATCCTGAACATCAAGGAAAAAGTAGTGAACGGGGAGCGAAGTACCTATGTGTTGGAACTGATACTTGAAATGAAGAAGCAAGGCTGGCTATGGACCGAGGAATTTATCTGGCACAAGAAAAATTGCTATCCGGGTAAGTGGCCCAACCGTTTTCGCGATGCGTGGGAAAGGCTGCTTCAATTCAATAAGAGCAAGCATTTCAATATGTACCAAGAATCCGTTATGATACCGACTGGGGATTGGGCGAAAACCAGATTGAAGAATTTAAGCGGAACGGATTTGCGACGCGATAATTCAAAGGTGATGAGCGGGTTCGGGAAGAATATATCGAATTGGATAGGACGCGATATGGCATATCCGAGCAATGTGTTGTATATGGCAACGGAGTGCGGAAACAAGAGCCATAGTGCAGCATTCCCATTGTCTTTGCCGGAATGGTTCATCAAGTTGTTCACGAGGGAGGGAGATGTTGTTCTTGACCCGTTTATGGGAAGCGGAACAACAAACTTATGCGCACTAAGAATGAAAAGAAACAACATTGGAATAGATATACTTCCAGAATATGTGCGGCAAGTAGAATCATTGATTGAAGAACATAACAACTTACAAATATGAACGTAGAATTAAGGCAGCAAGTGACTGACTATGTGGAGAAAAATATATCCGCATTTCATCAATCCCGAATTAGCAAACTGGGAACCCTTTCCCTTGATACCGTTTTGAAGAAAAAGAACCCGTATCTGTTCAAGGCCAAATATCTACTGACTGCAGGGGATATTGTCAAGAGTTTGGCAGATGCTTTCATATCTTCAGCGGAGGAGACCATCTTTGGAGATTGGCTGGAGGGGCTTGCCATATTTGTTTGCGGGAAAGTATATGGAGGACGAAAATCTACGACTAAAGGCGTGGATTTGGAGTTTGATAAGGACGGAGTAAGATACATCGTTTCAATAAAGTCAGGGCCGAATTGGGGGAACAGCACTCAAATAAGCCGGATGTGTGACGACTTTAAGACCGCCAAACGAACACTGCGGACAAGCCGTTCAGGATTATTGATACAAGCCGTGAACGGATGTTGCTATGGCAAGGATAACAACCCCGACAAAGGGGATTACTTCAAATACTGCGGACAAGATTTCTGGTACTTCATTTCTGGAGAAAAGATGCTTTACACGGATATCCTTGAGCCGTTGGCTACAGACGCAAAGAAAAAGAACGAGGAGTTTCAGATCGAATATGTAAAAATGATAAACAAGCTAACAAAAGATTTTATAACGCGATATTGTGACGATACGGGTAACATTGATTGGGCCAAAATAATGGAAATAAATTCAGCAAGTAAATCATTGAAATGATTGTATAAAAAGCATACGGAAGGAATAATCCTTATATTGCCGGCAGGAGTAGTGAACTGCATAGAGGGAGACGAAACGGATGTGAAGAAAGCAATCCGCTCTCTGCATAAAAAAGGTTTCATAGAAATCCTGACAAGAGACGCTCAATCAAATAAAAATACACACCGATTCCGGATCTGGCGGTTTCGGCAGACTAAAACGAACGGTAATGATGAAACGTAATTTTTTGCTGCTGACAGCTTTGCTGTGGACATTCTGTGCGACGGCACAGCAGACGCCCGCCTGGGGCGACCAGGGCAACGGGA
>CAZMAE010000192.1:0-11548 GCA_964564205.1 uncultured Odoribacter sp.
CAATGTTCGTATTGACGAAATACTTGCAGCCTCAGGAAATCGGATTGACGAAAGTGTTGCTGGAGGTCGGTTTGTTGTTCAGTGTTTTTGCCCAATTGGGCACCTCTTCGTCAGCGATGCGTTTTTTCCCTTATTTTAAGAATAAAGGCTGCAATCACAACGGTTTTTTCTTTTATCTGCTTTTGTTGCCCTTTATCGGTTGTCTGCTTTTCATACCGCTTTATTGGTGCTTGCAGGAACCGATAGGCCGCTATTTCGAGCGTAATTCATCGTTGTTTGTTTCCTATTATTACTATGCAATTCCTTTGATTTTGTTCCTGGTATACTGGACGGTGATGGAAACTTGGTGTACGCTGAATCTGCGGATCGTGATACCGAAATTGATCCGGGAGGTGATCGTAAGGCTGTTACTGGTGGTAATTTACTTGCTGTATGGATTCCGTTTGATCCAATTGAACGGACTGGTATTCGGATTTATTTGCGTTTACGGTCTGGCTATGTTGCTGACGTTTTGGTATGCATCCGCCATTTCGTCGCTCTCTCTGGTCCATAGGAGGAAGGATGTAGACAGGAAATTGGTGAAGGAGATCGCCCGTTACAGCTTTTATTTGATTATGGGAGCTTTCGGTGGAACGATTATCAGCAAACTGGATATTTTTATGGTAAGCGCAAAAATGGGTCTCGATTTTGCGGGTATTTACAGCATCGCTTTTTATATGGCGGCCATCATTGAAATACCTTCCCGTTCCATTACTTCCATTTCGTCGCCTATTGTTTCCAAGGCCTTGAAGGAGGCGGATTTGAAATCGGCCAATTCGCTGTATAAAAAAGTATCCCTGCATCAGCTCATCGCCGGAAGTTTGATCTTCGTGCTGGTCTGGGTGAATATCGACAATATCTTTGCCATTATTCCGAACGGGACGGTTTACAGTCAGGGAAAATGGGTCGTTTTTTTTATAGGAATCTCTAAATTGATCGAGGTTACGTTGGGTTTTGGCGGAATTATGATTTCTTATACCCGTTATTTCCGGTGGTTTTTCTTTTTCACCCTGCTCATGGCGGCGGTGACGGTTGTCACCAACAATATGTTTATTCCCGTTTGGGGGGTGATGGGCGCGGCTATGGCTACCGCTTTGACTTGCCTGATCACTTATTCCATGCAACAATGGCTGGTGTTGAAAAAAATCAAAGGAAATCCCTATAGTATAGGCACATTCAAGCAAATCATCCTGGTGTTGTTGTTGTTCTTGTTGAATTATTTTTTGCCGCGGCTGGATACGCCTTGGTGGGACGGAATATACAGAAGTGTGCTGACCGGGGGAACGGGCTTGGTTTTGCTTTATCTGATGAAGGTATCCCCCGATATCAACCGTATTTTAAGCGTTTATTTTAACCGGATTAAAGGATAGGGTATGTTTAAAGAAGAAGCTGCAGTCATCGGTCGTATTTTCCATGAACTGGGAGATCATTGCTCCCCGGTGCTGAACATCGGGAGTTCGGATCTTCATTTCAGAAAAGTGGTGCAACCTTATATCCATGAATATATTTTCGGACCTCTGCAGGAAAAGGACGTGGAAGTGGTGCATGCTGACATGAAAAAAGAAGAGGGGGTCGATCTGGTGGGTGACCTGAATGATCCGGCTTATATCCGGCAGCTGACAGAGAGGAAGTTCAGTTGTGTACTGTGCAGCAATCTGTTGGAGCATGTGGAAAATCCCCGGCAATTATGTATGATCCTGCAACAGATCGTGCGGTCTGGAGGATATTTGATTGTCACCGTTCCCCGCTTATATCCTTATCATGCCGATCCTATCGATACTAAATTCCGGCCGTCCCTGCAGGAATTGGTCGGTTTATTCCCTTTATGCAGAGTAAAGCAGGAACAATATATCTCGGTCCGGGGGTGCCATTTCCGGCTGTTGCTCTGTCACCCCAAGCAGCTTTTCCTGACGGTGAAAAATTGGATGATTCCCCGTTATGGATTGCAGGTATGGAGAAAATGCCTGCAGGATGTGCCGCATCTGTTCCATAGATTTCAAGTCAGTTGCGTGGTATTGGAAAAAATGTAAATTTCAGGCGATGAAAAATAAACTGGTATTGATTACTTATTCTTATCCTTACGGTACGGGTGAGACCTATATCGAAGCCGAAATTAAATGGCTGAGCCAGGCTTTCGATGAAATAGACATCATCGTATCCGATTCAGGAGGCCAGCCCAGGAGGCTCCCTGCCAATTGCAGGGTGCTGAATTTCGGGGTGACCAATTCTCCGGGTGAAAATTTCCGGTTGCTGTTTCAGCTGTTGTCGGATTGTTTTTTTATCATCCGTAGAATCAGGGAAGAATTGAGTGTCATCAGAAATCAGTATCACAAAAAGATCACTCCGGTAATTTTCCGGCAACTTCTGCACGATATGGCTAAAGGTTATCAGTTTTACCGCTTTTTGTGCAGGCATGCCGGTGGGGAAGGAAGCCTGTATTATTCCTATTGGTGTGATAATAAAGCTTTGGGATTGGCCATATTGAAGCATAAGAGGAAGCATATTACCGCCGTATCGCGTATACACCGCTGGGATCTTTATTTTGAGACCCACCGCAACAGGTATATCTCTTTTCAACAATACAAGTGTGAGCATTTGTCAGGATTATTCTTTATCGCCAATCAGGGAAAGGAATATTTTCACAAACTGGTTGCTCCAGGTACGGACAATTTGTATGTATGCAGGCTGGGCACCCGGTATCCGCTTAAAGGAACGTCCGTTGCCGGAGATCGATACACCTTGGTGAGCTGTTCGCGGCTGGTGCCGATGAAGCGGGTAAGTCTGATCATTGAAGCACTGAGCCGCTTGAAGGAGGTGGCATTGGACTGGTATCACTTGGGTGACGGGGAATTGGAGATGGCATTGGAGGAAGAGGCTGCCCGGCTGTTGGATGCTTCTCCGAACATCGGTTATCATTTCATCGGGCAGGTAACCAACGATCAGGTACATGAATTTTATGCCGCTCATCGGGTGGATTTGTTCCTGAATGTCAGTGATTCGGAAGGTTTACCTGTCAGTCTGATGGAGGCGATATCCTATGGCATACCGATAATGGCTACGGATGTGGGCGGAACTGTCGAGGTTTGCAACTCCCATACCGGGATTTTGCTCCGGGAAAATCTTACCGCCGGTGATTTGGCTCACGAAATAAGCCTTTATTTTCAGCGGTCCTCTTCGGAACGGGAGAACTTGCGGATGAGTTGTTTTAAATATTGGCAGGAGAATTTTTATGCTGAAGAGAACTATCGTAAATTCATAAAGGCGATAAAATCCTTTTGAGAATCCATGAATCCCTAAAATGATCATTTGATGACGACCTGTAAATATGCTCCCGTTATATTGTTTGTTTTTAATCGTTTGTCGCATACACAGCAGACCGTTGCCGCCCTGCAGCAAAATCTGCTGGCCGGACAGACGGAGTTGTTCGTTTATGCCGATGCGGCCAGAAATGAAAAAGAGCAAAAGGAGGTGGAGGAGGTAAGAAATTACGTCCGGCAAATCACGGGCTTTGCCCGGCTAGAGGTGAGGGAACGGGATGAAAACCGGGGATTGGCAGGAAATATTATTGCCGGAGTGACAGAAGTTTTAAGCCGTTATGACCGGGTGATCGTGCTGGAGGATGATTTGGTGACCTCTCCTTATTTTTTGACTTTTATGAACGAAGGACTGGAAAAGTATAAGGATAACGACCGGGTAGCTCAGGTGAATGGTCATGCTTTTGATTTGGGAAAGCATATTCCTGATGCTTTTTTTATTCGTTTTGTGGATAGCTGGGGATGGGGAACATGGGCCAGAAGCTGGAAATGGTTTAATCCTGATGGCCGGGAATTACTCGGGGAATTGGAGACAAAAGGGTTGTGCAGGGAATTCGACTTTGACGGTGCTTATTCTTTTACTAGGATGTTACGCCGCCAAGTGAATGGGGAGAACGACTCTTGGGCTATTCGTTGGAACGCTTCTCTTTTTCTCCGGGGAAAGCTTTCCCTGAATGCCGGGAAATCGTTGGTGGAAAATATCGGTTTTGACGGAAGCGGCACCCATTGCGGGAAGGGCGATCTTTTCAGAACGGTACTGTGCGGATGTAAGTTGGGTATGCCGGAAACGGACCGGCCTGAAGAAAATGATTGGGCCAGGAAAAGAATGAAAAGAATGTATCGTTGGCGGAATTCCAAAATTCATAAAGCTTGGGTGTTGTTCAGAAATAAGCTGAGATGGGGATTATGAAAATTGTTTTAATCAATACTTCGGAGCAAACAGGCGGAGCTGCCGTTGCATGCAGGCGGCTGATGACGGCTTTGCGTAAAGCCGGGGGAGAGGTGAAAATGCTGGTGGGCGGGAAATGTTCTTCCGATCCGGACGTGGTACAGGTGAAGGTGAACTCCTGGATTTCCCGTCTCCGTTTTTTATGGGAACGCCTGGTTATCTGGATCAATAATGGCTTTTCGCGGAAAAATCTTTTTGCTGTATCGCTGGCTGATACCGGAGTGGATATCTCAAAGCACGACCTGGTGCGGAGTGCGGATGTGATCCATCTTCATTGGATCAATAACGGATTTTTATCTTTAGACGATGTACGCCGTTTGTTGGCATTGGGAAAGCCGGTGGTTTGGACTTTGCATGATATGTGGATGCTGACGGGAATATGCCATTGTGCGCGGGATTGCGGATATTTTAAGGAGGAGTGCCGCTGTTGTCCCTTGCTTCGTTTCCCTGGCCGGCATGATCTTTCACACCGGGTATGGAGAAAAAAGAAGAAATTACTTGATCGGTCCGGTATTCACTTTGTAACCTGCAGCCAGTGGCTGTTGGAAGAAAGTTTTCAAAGCCATCTGTTGCAATCGCAACGGCTTGTTGCTATTCCTAATCCGATCGATACTGGAATATTCCGGCCGGAGGATAAGCAGCGATGCCGGAGAACATGGGGATTGCCTAGAGATAAAAAACTTTTGCTTTTCGGAGCGGAACGGGTGGATAATCCCCTGAAGGGTATTGCTTATTTAGTGGATGCCATCGGTATGCTGGCCCGGGAACAGCCTGAACGGCAGGACGATATTGAAGTCGTGGTCTTCGGTAAGTCGAAGACTGGATTGCCGGAATTGCCGTTCCCTTCTCACTTCGTTGGTTTCATTGCCAGTGAAGTGCAAATGACAGATCTTTATAATGCTGTGGATGTATACATTACTCCTTCATTGGCGGATAATCTGCCGAATACAGTCATGGAAGCTATGGCCTGCGGTACTCCTGTCGTAGGTTTTCACACCGGTGGGATTCCTGAGATGGTTGACCATAAAGTAAACGGCTGGCTGGCCGGATTCCAAAACAGCCGGGAGCTGATGCGAGGAATATGCTGGACGCTTTTTGAGGCTGTCCCCGCAGATCTGTCCCGGGAGGCGAGGGCGAAAGTGTTGCGTTGTTATTCTGAGGAAAAAGTGAGCAGGGCTTATTTGAATTTATACGAACAAGCATGCAGGAAGAATTGACCCTCTGTCAGTGCCGGATATCGGATCGATGATCAGTGCTGACAGCCAAAAATAAAGAGAATGATGAAAATATCGGTAATCACGGTGACCTATAATGCCCGGCCTTGGCTGGAACGTACGTTGAAAAGTGTGATAGCACAGGCTACGGATGCTGTGGAGTTGCTGATCATCGACGGAAGTTCTACAGACGGTACGCTGGAATTGATCAGGAAATATGAGGATAAACTGGATTATTGGTGCAGTGAACCGGACAAAGGTTTGTATGATGCAATGAATAAAGGATTGCAGCGGGCAACGGGCGATTACGTTTGGTTTATCAATGCGGGGGATACGATAGCCACTCCCGATACAGTGAAGTCTTTGCTCGATCAGCTGAAAGGCAAAGAACTTCCGGATGTGATTTATGGGGAAACCGGGATTTGTGATGAAAATGGCCGGCGTATCGGTATGCGCCGGCTGAAGGCACCCCGGCAACTGGATTGGGAGAGTTTTAAATGGGGAATGTTGGTTTGTCATCAGTCTTTTTTGGTTAAAAGAGCCAACGTACCGCTTTACGATCTGCAATATAAACTCGCTGCCGATTACGATTGGTGTATCCGTTGCCTGAAACAGGCTGAAAGTGTCCATAACAGCCACCTAGTGTTATCGGAATTTCTGGAAGGAGGGATGAGCAGTGTGTATCGCAAAAAGGGATTGAAGGAACGTTACCGCATTATGTGCCGTTATTATGGGAAAGGGGGTACGCTGTGCAGGCATGTCTGGTTTGCCCTGCGGTTTTGTTTTGCCAAATGGTTTATGAGGAGGGTGTGAGGATTTTTTGTTATGTTTGCAATGAAAAACAGATAGATTATGCAGTTCCAACAAAAAGAAGTGAAGCGACATATTTTAGCTTTAGCCGTATTTTTATTGTTATCGGTGGTATATTTTGCGCCGATGGTTTTCAATGGGAAAGTTCTTCAACAATCCGACTTGGCCAGCGTCAAGGGAATGACCCAAGAACTCGATCGTTATTACAGTGATAAACAGGAAATTGAAAACGGAGTGGCGGCTTGGACGGGCAGCATGTTTTCCGGAATGCCCACCTATAATATCAAAGTGTACGGTACTCCGGAAAATTACTTGAGGTATGTGGAAGCGCCGGTGAAACAGTTGGGGTATTTTGGTCCCGCCATTATTCTGGCTGCGTTGATTTCTTTTTATTTTCTCATGTGTGTGATGAAAATTCAATTCTGGTTGGCGCTGGCCGGAGCTGTCGCTTATGCTTTTGCATCCTATAATGTGATCATTATTGATGTCGGTCATATCACCAAAGCTTATGCGATTGCCTATATGCCTCTGACCATTGCCGGCATGTGTTTATTGTTCCGGCAGAAGTTGCTGGCCGGCGGTATATTTTTCACCTTGGGAGTGGCGTTGTCCTTAGGCAGCAATCACATTCAGATTACATATTACTTGGCGTTGTTTTGTCTTATCCTGTACATCGGTTATGTTTTCCGGGAAGCTGCGCAGCGTAAATATAAAGAATTGTTGCGGGTGACGGGAATATTGGCAGCAGGGGTGATACTGGCAGTGATACCGATGCTGGGGACTTTGTATGTCAATTTGGAGATGAGCGGGGAAAGCATGAGGGGGCAGACGGAATTAACTCAGGTGACAACCGGTAACACCGGAAAGATCTCCTCGGGACTGGACATGGATTATGCTTTCCGTTGGAGTTATGGTAAGGGGGAAACCTTTACGCTGATGATTCCTGATTTTAACGGAGGGGCTTCCGGCGGTACTCTGGGGGAAAACTCTCGTCTTTATCAGGAATTGGAAGCCCGCGGGGCTCAGTTGGGAAAAGAGGTACAAACTTATACCTACTGGGGAGATCAGCCTTTTACCGCCGGACCGGTGTATTTCGGTGCCCTAGTTTGTTTTTTCTTTGTTTTGGGAATGTTTGTTATCCGGAATCCTTTAAAATGGTGGTTGCTGGCTGCTTCTGCCTTCTTTTTGATTTTGTCGTGGGGTAAGAACTTTTCTTGTATCAATGATTTTCTTTTCCATTACTTGCCTTTATACAATAAGTTCCGGGTGCCTTCGATGGCATTGGTGATTCCGGGATTAATTTTTCCTTGGGTGGGAATATGGGGATTGCAGGTAATTTTTGCCGGGCAGACAGATAAAACCTGTTTCCGGAAACAGTTGTATGCTGCTTTTGCGCTTACCGGGGGATTGTGTTTGTTGTTTGCCTTGGTGCCGGGTTTGGCAGGTAGTTTTGTTTCTCCGATGGATGGTCTGCAGCAATTACCCGATTGGTATCACCGGGCGCTGGTAGAGGATCGGATAGACTTGTTGCGGGCTGATGCTTTCCGCTCTTTTGGCTTTATTCTGGCAGCGGCTTTGTTGATCAATGGCTATCGGCTTTCGAAGACTCCGGCTAAGGTGATTCCTTATGCGGTTGCGGGAATTATGCTGTTAACGCTGATCGATATGTGGGGTGTGGATAAGCGGTATCTGGATGATGAAAAGTTCGTATCTCCCCGTTCAGAGAATAATTATGCCCTGATGCCGGTCGATAAGGAAATCCTGAAAGACCGAGACTTGTCCTATCGGGTGTTGAACCTAAATGATCCGTTCAATGAGAGCCGCACTTCTTATTTCCATAAGTCGATAGGGGGGTATAGTCCGGCTAAATTAAGACGCTATCAGGAGTTGATAGATCATCGCATCACTGGCGAAATGGGATTTATCATCAATAAGCTGAAAAGACAAAACAGCCTAGAGGAGATCAGAGCAGGTTTCAGCATGACACCGACACTGAATATGCTGAATGCCCGTTACATCATCTACCATCCGGCACAACCTCCTTTGGTCAATCCTTATGCCTATGGAAACGCTTGGTTTGTAAAAAATTGGACTATAGTCCCGGATGCGGATGCTGAAATCGCTGCTTTGGATACTTTACAGCCTTTAGAAACTGCCGTTATTGACCAGCGTTTTGCGAAAGAGGTGGAAGATTGGCGGATTGTTCCCGATTCGACGGCTACAATTGAACTGGTTTCTTATGAACCGGTTAAGCTGGTCTACCGGACTCAGGCGGAAGGCGATCAACTGGCGGTTTTTTCGGAAATTTATTATCCGCATGGGTGGCAGGCTTTTATCGACGGGCAACCGGTATCCTGTTTCAGGGCTGACTGGATTTTGAGGGCTTTGAAGATTCCAGCCGGAGAACATACCATTGAATTCCGGTTTGTGCCGCAGGATTATATCAACTTTGCCAATATCGCTTCGGTGGGGTCGTTGGTTTTGCTGCTTTTATTGGTGGCTGCGATGGTTTGGTGGGGATGGAAATACTTTGGGGCTTCAGGCCATAAAGCCTGATGCCCGGGAATCCCCCTGCGGAATGAAAAGAAAGTCGCCTTCTTCGTTTTGTCCCTTGCCGGGTGTATAGAGGTGCAATTTCTGGTGCTCCAGGCGGTAGGGGAGATACTGTATACTCCGGAAAAGAGATAAAATGGATTCAAGATTATTTCCGGATACCTCCACCTGTACGATAGGACGGTGGCGGGCTATTAATGTTTTAAGGTCGGTTAAAACGATCACTTCGTATCCTTCGATGTCGCATTTGATGTAATTGACTTGGGAAAGAGAACCGAAAAGACGGGAGGCGATTTTCATCTGAGCCGGGAAAGTCAGATCTTTTTCCGTGGGCTTCCCTTCTTGCTGAGGATTGTAGACGTGCGGCAGTCCGGTATGCATATAGCCGTCATGCGAGGGCGAAATCAGGGTGATTTCTTTTTCTTCCGTCCCCAATGCGTAGGGATAAAGAGTGATGTTTTTATACCGGGAGGTCGCCTTTCGGAATACTTCGTTGTAAATTTGAATGGGTTCGACGGAATGCACCTGGCCTTGAGGACCTACCCAACGGGCGAACAATTTGGAATAGTAGCCCAGATTGGCTCCCAAATCCAGTACTGTGTCTCCTTCCCGGATCAAACGGTGTACAAAATAATGGTATTTGTAGGTGGAAGAGAATTTGAGTAATCCTGTGGTGTATGCTGTAAAGTAACCTTTTTGGAGTAACCGCAGGTAATGATAAGTGCTTAAGTTCCGATAGGCGAGTCTTTTCAGATAGGTTTTCATGACCGGAAATGTTTGATCTTGATTTGGGAATCCAAAGGTAAAATTATTTTTTGTTCCGTTCAAAACATCCGATTAATTTAATAACTTTGGTAACTGTTTTGAGAAAATAAGTATGAAAATTGTTTTACTGGGACCGGCCCATCCGTATAGGGGAGGAATAGCTGCATTGAACGATAGGCTGGCGGTTCAGCTGACCCGTGAGGGACATGAAGTGACGGTCTTTAATTTCAGTTTACAGTATCCCGGTTTTTTATTTCCCGGCAAAACGCAATATACCGATGATCCTGCCCCGGAAAGGATAGATATTCGCCGGAAAGTTAATTCGGTATCCCCTTTTAATTGGTGGAAAGTGGGGCGCGAACTGGCGAAAATGAAGCCGGATATGCTGCTTGTCCGTTATTGGCTTCCTTTTATGGGACCGGCATTGGGGACCATTTGCCGGAAAGTGCGCAGTAACAGGCATACCCGTATAATTTGTATAGCCGACAATATTGTTCCTCATGAAAAAAGACTTGGTGATACGCTGTTCACCCGTTATTTTGTGAAAGGAATCGATGGATTTATCGCTATGTCAAAGGAGGTTTCCCGTGATCTGGATCGTTTTGCCGGACATGCGGTGAAAGCCTATGCTCCGCATCCGGTTTACGACCACTATGGCGAAATTGTTTCCCGCAAAGAGGCCTTGCGACATCTCGGACTGGATCCGGAATACCGTTATTTGCTGTTTTTTGGTTTCATTCGTGAATATAAGGGACTAGATTTATTGCTCTGGGCTATGACCGATGACAGGATTAGGCAGAAGCCGGTGAAATTGATTGTTGCAGGCGAGTTCTACGGAAATGAAAAGCAATATTCCGATCTGATCAGGCAATGCCGTTTGGAAGAACGGTTGATCATGCATACGGAATATATTCCGGATGCGGAAATCAGTTATTACTTTTGTGCTGCCGATTTGATTGTACAGCCTTATAGATCGGCCACTCAAAGCGGGGTCACTCAGGTGGGCTACCATTTTAACAAGCCCATGCTGGTGACGCGGGTCGGTGGTCTGGGAGAGATTGTAGCTGACCGGAAATCGGGGTATGTGGTGGTCCCGGATAGCGAAGCCATTGCCGAAGCCATTGCCGATTTTTACGATCATAACCGGGAAACCGCATTTGTGAGAGAAACCCTGGTCATGAAACAGCAGTTTACCTGGAATAACCTGACCGGAAAAATCATGCAGATTTATAATGAAATAAAGGATATACCCCGGCTTGTTTGATCTTTTCATTTTTTGCTCGTGCCGGATATTGACAAGTTTTGAATGTGAAACTCAAGTAGAAAGATTGTTTGATATGCAGAAAAGACATACCGATGGACAAAGATATTTTAAAGAATTGGCTTATACGTCTGAAAAATATTTACTTCCTTTTATAGAGCAAGTCAAAAAAGTAACCTCCGGAACGCGGGTGCTGGAGATTGGCTGCGGTATGGGAGGAAATTTGGCTCCTTTTGTAGAGAGAGGCTGCAGGGTGACGGGTGTCGATCTGGGAAAAGACAGGGTGGAGAATGCTGCCGTTATGTTGAAGGCGGAGGAAAATCCGCGCATAGAATTGATTTGTGCGGATATTTTTACAGTCACTCATTTGAAAAAGTGTTTTGACGTGATTATAGTCCATGATGTCATTGAACATATTCCCGATAAGGATCGCTTTTTTGAGTTTGTCCGGGAGTTCCTGACGCCCGGAGGGGTTATTTTTCTGGCTTTTCCGGCTTGGCAAATGCCTTTCGGTGGACATCAGCAGATTTGCAGGAGCCGTTTTTTGTCGAAACTTCCCTTTTATCATTTGCTTCCCCGTTTTATGTATAAAGGGCTTTTAAAGGCATTCCGTGAACCCCGGGAAGTGGTGGAGGAGCTTCTG
>CAZMAE010000193.1:0-3665 GCA_964564205.1 uncultured Odoribacter sp.
CTACCGGCGGTGATAGTCCGCGACTCCCTTATTGGGGACTGAACCGGTGAGATTCCGGTACCGACGGTGATAGTCCGGATGAGAGAGGAAACAGAGCAGAACGATGAAATTGCTGCTATAATAATGTATGCCCTGAAGAGATTCAGGGTATTTTTTGTATGGAAGAGAAAGACATTGAATACATGGAACGGGCTATTGCGTTGGCAGAGCTGGGAAAAGGATGGGTGAATCCGAATCCGCTGGTAGGGGCTGTCATCGTTAAGGACGGCAGGGTCATCGGGGAGGGATGGCACGAACGCTTCGGAGGTATGCATGCAGAAAGGAATGCTTTTGCCCGTTGCCAGGAAGATCCTTCGGGAGCGACACTTTATGTAACATTGGAACCCTGTTGCCATTACGGGAAAACTCCGCCTTGTACAGAAGCGGTCATTGCACATAGAATAGCCCGGGTGGTGGTGGGACTGCCGGATCCGAATCCATTGGTGGGCGGCAAAGGAATAGAAGCGTTGCAAAAAGCCGGAATTACGGTAGATATTGGTGTGGGGGAGGAAAAAATCAGGGAACAAAACCGGGTATTTTTGAAATATATCACGACCCGCAGGCCTTGGATCGTCATGAAAACGGCGATGACGCTGGATGGTAAGATCGCTGCATTTACAGGTGATTCCCGTTGGGTTACCGGAGAGGAAGCCCGTCTCAGGGTGCAGCACATGCGGTGTGCTTATATGGGAATTATGGTCGGAGCGGGAACGGTAAAGGCGGATGATCCCCTTTTAACCTGCCGGCTGGAGGAAGAAGTCCGGCAGCCGGTGCGCATCGTGGTGGATAGTAAGGCAGGCTTGGATCTGCAGTGCCGGCTGGTAAAGACCGCAAAGCAATATCGTACGATTGTTGCCCACACTTTTCGGGCGCGGCAGCAAGACCTTTTGGCATTGCAGCAGGCCGGGATAGAAACCTTGCTGTGCCGGGAGGAAGATTATCGGGTTGCTCCGGCCAGTCTGGCGGAAAAATTGGGAGAGGCGGGCATTGATTCTGTCTTGCTGGAAGGAGGGGGAGAATTGAATGAGGCTTTTTTGCGGGCTGGGTTGATAGATGAAGTTTGTGTTTTTATTGCTCCTAAGATGATCGGGGGTCGGGAGGCTAAAACACCTGTCGGAGGAAAGGGGTTTGAGAAGATGAGTCAGGCGGTGGAGCTGAAAGATGTGAAGGTGGAAATAGTGGGGAAGGATGTGTTGGTGAGGGGAAGGTTGTAGTTCAATTACAAATGAGAGGAAGAGATTATGTTTACGGGAATTATTGAAGAAATCGGGAAAGTTGCGAAAATAAGCCGGGGAAGCCGGAGTGTGATATTGGAGATCGAGGCTCAGCGGGTGCTGGAGGATACCCGGGTGGGAGACAGTATTGCCACTAACGGGGTATGTTTGACGGTGACGGCCATCGGGAAGGGGGGATTCGAGGCGGATGTGATGCCTGAAACAATGAACCGAACGAACCTGGGACATCTGAAACCCGGTGATCGGGTTAATTTAGAACGGGCGCTTTGCCTAAACAGCCGTTTGGGAGGGCATATGGTGGCAGGTCACGTTGATGGCACGGGACGTATTGTTGCGCAAGTCCGGGATGAAAATGCTATATGGATTACCGTGGAGGCTGGATCTGAAATCCTGCGTTATATTGTCGGGAAGGGATCGGTGGCTGTGGATGGAGTAAGCCTGACAGTGGCGTATGTGGATGATTCCGTGTTTAAGGTGTCGGTTATCCCTCATACCCAGGAAGAAACGATTCTGACAACTAAAAGGGTCGGAGAGATGGTGAATCTCGAAAATGATATGATTGCCAAGTATGTGGAAAAATTGTTGAAGCCTCAAAAAGAGGAAGGGCTGAGCCTGGAGTTTTTACAAGCTAACGGGTTTTGATGCCTGCAGAAAAGACGGAGCGATTAAACGGAATTTATGTCCGGAAACTTTGCGGAGAAAGAGCTCCGGGGTATCACGGATATAGAACTTACAATAACAGAAGCTATGGAAGAATTTAGATTTAGTACTATCGAAGAAGCAGTGGAGGATTTGAAAGCCGGCAAAATGATTATTGCGGTGGATGACCCGGATCGGGAGAATGAAGGGGACCTTATTTGTGCTGCTCAGCATGCTACTCTTGAAAATGTTAATTTTATGGCCTCTTATGCCAAAGGATTGATATGCATGCCTATGAGCCGGGAGTTGACGGCTCGGTTAGGGTTGGAGCAAATGGTGATGAATAATACCGATAATCACTGTACAGCCTTTACTGTTTCCATCGATCATGTAACCACTACTACCGGGATATCGGCTTTGGAGCGTTCGATAACGGCTATGAAGGCGGTTGAGGATGGGGCTAAGCCTTCAGATTTCAGACGTCCGGGACATATGTTTCCTTTGGAGGCTAAACGGGGCGGTGTGTTGGAACGCATGGGGCATACCGAAGCCACTGTCGATCTGATGCGGATTGCCGGGATGAAGGAGTGCGGGTTGTGTTGTGAAATTATGCGGGAAGACGGGACGATGATGCGCACTCCCGAATTGAAGGAGTTTGCCTTGAAGCATGGATTGAAAATGATTACAGTTGCCGATCTGATTACTTACCGGCGGAAAACGGAAATTCTGGTAGAACGGGTTACAGAAGCTGAGATGCCGACTAAATACGGTGTTTTCAAGGCTTATGGCTATGTGAATAAGATCAATGGCGAACATCATGTAGCTTTGGTGAAAGGAAACATTGCCGACGGGGAACCGGTGTTGTGCCGGGTGCATTCGGAGTGCCTGACCGGAGATGCTTTCGGATCTTTGCGTTGTGACTGTGGCGAACAGTTGGCCGAGGCTATGCGGCGGATAGAAAAGGCAGGCCGCGGGGTGTTGTTATACATGCGACAGGAAGGCCGGGGAATCGGATTGATCAACAAATTGCGGGCTTATCATTTGCAGGATGAAGGAATGGATACCGTAGAAGCTAATCTGGCTTTGGGATTCAAAGCCGATTTGCGGGAATATGGAACTGGTGCTGAAATTTTGGCGGATCTGGGCGTGAAAAAAATGATCTTGATGACAAATAATCCATTGAAGATAAAAGGATTGAATGGTTTCGGACTGGAAGTGACCGGACGGGAACCCATCGAGATGACCTGCAATGAGAAAAATGAGTTTTACATGTACACGAAGTATAAAAAAATGGGACATATTCTGCATGTGAGAAATGACTGGAAAAAAGAAAATCAATAACAAAAATAAAGAAGTAATGAATATACTTGAAGGAAAATTATTGGCCGAAGGACAGCGTATCGGAATTGTAGCTGCCCGTTTTAATGAGTTTATCACCTCGAAACTACTGAGTGGCGCTGTGGATGCCTTTGTGCGTCACGGGGGAGAAGAAAGCCGGTTGGACGTGGCTTGGGTGCCCGGGGCATTTGAAGTGCCTTTAGTTGCTAAAAAAATGGCAGTCAGTGGTAAATACGATGCCGTTGTTTGTTTGGGGGCAGTAATCCGTGGAGCTACCCCTCATTTTGACATGGTGGCTAACGAAGCAACGAAGGGGATTGCTAATGTCGGACTGCAAGCTGAAATTCCCGTGATTTTCGGAGTACTGACAACCGATTCTATAGAACAAGCGGTGGAAAGAGCTGGTACAAAGGC
>CAZMAE010000194.1:0-2338 GCA_964564205.1 uncultured Odoribacter sp.
ATCCCCTGCCTCCTTGCCGCCATTGTGCGAGCAGCCCAGCATACCCCACGCGGCCGCCGCAAGCAGAATCATATTCTTTGTTGTCATTTTCAATTCGTTGTCCTCTATTCCATTACGATTTATCCCGCACCCCCGTAACTGATGCAGGCACTGCACAAAGTTACATATTTTTTCGCAGATTTCCAATCCATTTCTCCAATATCCGCAACCAATAACAGCAAGAGATTATCCAACAACTCCTCCAAATAAAAATCATCCTCGCCAGAATGAACTCTGACGGGGATGAGTAACGTTGAAACTGGACTTGTTAGGATGAATTGCCTAAAACTTTTTAATAGCCAGCACTCCCCTTACTTGACTTTTAGAGTTGTATCCACTCCATCCGTTAGAATATCCCATATATCTGTCATTTTCTGTGATTAAAACCATATACGCCAAATCGTAAGCTGAGTCAGAATATTGCGTAGAAGACCAGAAGAAATTCTCTATCGGCTTGGATTCGATGCTCCTAAGTGTCCGATTAACCTCTTTTATTGAGCCGCAAATGCTGTGAAGTTCATTTTTTGCCGGAAAATACCAATCTGCTCCATGATTGCTAATCCATTTCTGAATCCCCGAACCGGACGGATATTGGTTATAACTTCCATCGTCCAAATTAGTGGCATTGACATAGGTGGGTATGCCTTGTTCCCATACGAGGCTCGTCTGGTCAAGGGAAACAATTTTCCCATGTACGCCATCATCTGAAACTGTGAATACTACACCTTCCGGATTTTCTTCGTCAGGCCACAATTCACCCTTTTCATACGCATCAAGCGTACGGAACTTATTAATATCTCCTAAATATTCGTTTCCGTCTAATGCGATATATGCCCGATAATAGTACACTTTATTACGCAAAAGCCCATCGGCAACAGCGGAAAATGACTTGTCTTTCGTCTCTGCTTGTATTTTCCTGGTCAGTTTGCCGGGATTCTCTATCTCTGCTTGTGTTTCTGAAATATAAAAGCCTGCATCATTGGCATGTTGGGATGCATACCAAGATAAGGTTCCTGCCAAAGTGGCCTTTTTTGCTTCTATCTTTTCGGCTTCCCGCGTCCACACTCTTGAAAGCTCAAAAACGGGACGGACACAACAATAGTTATTTCGTTTCAAATACATTAATGAATATTTTGGGCTTGATACTTTCGTGTCGAAATACCAACTTATCGCACTGCGGGTGTCGCTATCATGCAGTTCACCGGTCCAATAACATGAAGAATACAAATCTGACTTCAATGGAAGATAAATGATGTTTCCATTTATTTTGCTTGTAAACTTATAGTATGATACCCCTTCTATTTCCCCGATGGTCACATCCGAGTTAGACCAAAGTTCAGAAAATTCGTAGCTTTGCGGTAACCGCCAGCCGTCGCCCCATTTTTGTGCAGCAATATCATATTCAGAAGCGGAGATATTATCGGGCGGAAGCGGACATGGGAAGTTATCGAGTGATGATGCATCTGTGATACCGGTAACATCGCCCCATCCGAAATGCTTGTCTGCTTTGAATGAAGAACTTTCTCCCATATTCCAATTTGCCCAATGTACACTCAGCCCCATATCAATCGCTTCGGCAACAGGAAACTGCACATTTTCAGTTTTGTCATCCTTGCCGTCGCTGCCAGTTTCGGTGTTGTCATCACCTGAAATTTCAGAGTCAGAACTGCAAGAAAACAATAATACCAATCCCATAATCAGGGAAATCAATTTACAATTAAAGGTTGCCATAGTTTTCATTTTTTTACTTTGACCAATAAGTCTTATCTTCATAGATGTCTGTTGCCTCGTGTGTCCCCGCGTCGGCGTCAAAATGGTAAAATGAAAAGCGTGGGACAATGTTCGGTTTATCTTCATTGAGGCGTCGCCAAACGCTTTAGTCGAAATAAACAGTCCACCCCACGCCACCGACATATCAGACACCCCATGCCGGGGTGGATATAGGCAAGCATGAGCGTTCTTGACTGCTCGATCCTTCGACTATAAAAATTTGGCGATTCCCTTGTAAAGGATAAAGCAAAACGCTTTTCGTATGTCAGTTCGGGCGAGGCGACCCCATCCGATTGCAAAGATAGCAAAAGACGCCCGAATAACAAAGCAAAAACTGCTTTTTTACTCCGTCCGCCCCGCACGGGGAGTCCCCGCCGCAACCCCACGAACTGTTTTTCAGACTTTTTTACCTCTTTTAATAAGATTCAGAGCGTTTTTTTTGGCAAATCCGCGGATTATCACTACCTTTGGAAATTGGATAAAACCGTATTCGCACGCAACCGATGTTGAAGTTACTCCTCATACCCGC
>CAZMAE010000195.1:0-7128 GCA_964564205.1 uncultured Odoribacter sp.
ATGAAGATGATGGTATATGGCAAACTACTTTAGTAGAGGGAAGTGTTGGGTTAGAGGATAAACAGAAGAAAATTTTGCTGAAACCGAATGAGCAGTATTCGGTCAACAGGAAGACTGGGGAAAGGATGTTGAAAATAGTGGATACGGAATTGTACACATCATGGACAGATGGAAAATTTTATTTCAGCGCTTATGCTTTTGAAGAGATTGTAAAGAAGCTGGAACGGTGGTACGATTTTATCATGATTTATCAGGATGAAGAGATAAAGAAAATGCATTTCTCAGGAACAATCGATAAGCATCGTCCTTTAAACGAGGTGTTGTATTTCTTAGAGAAGACTGCGGATATACATTTTGAAATATCCGGCAAAAATGTAACGGTCGGCAAAATAAAAAAGGGACAAGAGTCGCTACCTCTTATCCCCGATGATTAGTAACGTCTTTAACTGCCTTGAAAAACGGAGTTAAGGACTATTATAAACTTCAATAATCAAAAGTATGAAAAAAAATGCTTACAGGAAATTATTTTACCCCTTAGGTAAAGTAAAAAAATGGTTGTTACTCATGAAATGGATTACTTTTTTCTTTTTTGTAGGATTGCTTCAGGTAAGTGCAGCAACATTCGGACAACAGGGGACTGTGATATTTGTGCGCAATACAATGACAATGGAAGAAGTCTTTTCGACAATTCGCAAACAATTGCATTATAACATTTTTTATAATAACGAAGTATTGGATGCAAAGCAGAAAGTTCGTTTGTCTTCTCAGGAAATGGAAGTAGAAGCTGTTTTGAAAGAGATGTTGCAAGAGAAATATTCCTATGAACTTATCGAAAAAAACATCCTCATTCGTTCCCGGAGAAAAACAAATGTACAGGAAGATGATTTTGTAAACGTGATTAAGGGGAAAGTGGTGGATACGAAAGGGGCTCCACTGCCTGGGGTTACCGTTCGCTTGGATAGTACCACATTCGGTTCTGCTACTGATGTCAACGGTGAATTTGAATTGACTTTGAAGTTGAGAAAAGGAGTATTGGTTTTCAGTTTTGTCGGTTTTAATTCCAAACGGGTTTCTTTCGGGGTAAATTCCTTTTTGAAGGTGACTTTGGAAGAACAGATAACTCAAATGGAAGAAGTGGTTGTGAATGGACTGTTCGTACAAAATAAGAATAGTTATACCGGTTCGGTTGTCACGATGAAATCCGAGGATATTTTGGCTGTATCGAATACAAACTTGCTTAAGGCGATTTCCATTTTGTCTCCCGGTTTGCGTCTGGTAGAGAACAATGAGCAGGGATCGAATCCGAATCATATCCCGGAAATTGTTGTACGGGGAATGACATCGGTGGCTAGCCAGGGAGAATATGGGTTGAATACTCCGTTGATTATACTGGATGGTGTGGAAATATCCATTACGCAGTTGTATGATCTGGATATTTATGAAATCGATCGGATCGATGTATTGAAAGATGCTTCCGCGACTTCCATTTATGGAGAAAAAGCTGCAAACGGCGTAATCGTAGTGGAACGAAAAAAAGTTACGGACAGGCATATTCGGGTGCGGTATAATTTAGTCCCGGCATTTGAATTCCCGGATGTAAAATCTTATGATTATTGCGATGCTGCCCAAAAGTTGGAATTGGAACGTCTTGCTGGTCTGTACCAAACGGCAGATGGTAGCAAAGATGGACTGTATAACGAAAAATACAAACGGATACAGCAGGGGGTAAATACCAATTGGATGGCCAAACCGTTACGTAATTCTACCTCATTCAATCATTCTTTGAGCATGACCGGACGAGGCGGTGGAATGGATTATAGCGTCACTGCCCGCTATGCAGATAAACGGGGAGTCATGAAAGGCGACTACCGGAACAATTACGGTGTGGCTTTTTATTTTTCTTATCGTTTGGTGGATAAATTGACCCTGACTTACCGGGCGGACATCAGCAAAACGGACACAAAGGCTTCGCCTTACGGCAGTTTTGCGGAATATGTCGTACTGAATCCTTATGATACACCTAAAAATGCTTACGGAGAATGGAACAAAACACTTTCATACTCTATGAACAATCCTTTGTATAACGCGACAACGAATAGTTTTGATAAATCGGCCAGCAAGAACATTACGAATAATTTTTCTGCTCGCTGGGATATCTGGAAAGGTTTTTATTTGACGGGTTCTTTCAGTTATACGTTATCGGATTCCAAGAGTGATCTTTTTAAATCGCCGAATCATAGCTCCTTTGCAGCGGAGACGGATCCTACCAAACGGGGAAGTTATTATATATCACATACGGAAGGGAAAAGGTGGCAAGCGCGTGTCGGTTTGACTTATAATGCCAGTTTTGATGATCGGGGTACGATACTGACATTCAATGTGGGAGCCAGTGCAGACAAGAGTAACAACATAAACAGTAGTTTTTCGGGTATCGGTTTTTTGAAGGACAATTTGACGGATATTTCTTTCGCTAACGGTTATCCTACCGACGGCCGTCCCGGAGGTAAAGAGTCGATGAGTTCTTCCGTAGGAGTATTCGGTAATTTGAATTTTATTCTTTGGAACCGATTTTTCATTGACGGTTCTTATCGGGTTTCCGGTTCGTCTAAATTCGGCAAAGACCGGCGTTTTGCTCCTTTCTGGTCGGTTGGATTGGGTTGGAACGTTCATAACGAGTCGTTTGTGAAAAATCTGGGAATCTTTGATATTTTCCGGTTACGGGGCAGTTTGGGATATACCGGTAGTGTTAATTTTTCCGATTATCAGGCGGTGACGACTTATCGTTACAGCCAATCTTATAATTACCTGATCGGCATGGGAGCCCGGCCGATTACTATGGGTAACGATAACTTGAAATGGCAGACTACTATAAAATACAATGCAGGAGCGACGATTGAAATGTTTGGTAGTCGATTGAGTGCTAATTTCGATATTTACCGGGAAGATACTAAGGATTTATTGTTGTCGATTTCGACTCCTCCCTCTATTGGAGTCGGAAATGTCATGGGCAATCTGGGGGAAACGGGCAACTGGGGATACGAGTGGTCTCTGTCCGGTTTGTTGATTAAATCCGATCAATTGTATTGGCGTTTGGGGATCTCCGGCCATCATACAGAAAACAAGTTAAAGAAAATCAGTAATTCCATGAAACGGCAGAATGAGGAGGCGATGAAAAACCTGGGTGTCGCTTCTCCGAAACTTCAACTGGAGGAAGGAGAGTCGTCTACGGCCATTTATTCGGTACGTTCTTTGGGGATAGATCCGGCTACCGGGCAGGAAATTTTCATCAAAAAAGACGGAAGCTACACCTTTGATTACGATGTCAAGGATAAAGTTGCTTTGGGAAATACGGTACCGAAAATACAAGGGGCTATGACAACTTCGCTCGGTTGGAAAGGCTTTAATATTTCTGCTGCGTTGTCGTTTACGTTTGGCGGGGATATCTATAATTCGACCCGTGCCAGTAAGGTAGAAAGAATCAATCCGCAGGAGAATGTTGATGTCCGTGCTTTTACGGAACGTTGGAAAAAGCCGGGAGATATCGTTCATTATACGGCCTTGACCAGTGCGAAAAATTATGTGCATACCCAACGTTTTATTGAACGGAAAAATGAGGTATATCTTTCGTCGTTGAATTTCTCATATGAATTCAAACGGGAGTGGGTCAAGAAAATCGGGTTGAATAAATTGAACATAGGAATCGGCTTTTCGGACGTTTGCCGGCTTTCTACGGTGAAATACGAACGAGGTACGACTTATCCTTATGCGAAAGGATATAATTTTACGATTAGTCCTACTTTTTAATTATCAATTTTATGAAAAATATAGCAATCATCATTTTAACGATATTTCTGTTTCCGGCCTGTGATAATTTTTTGGATGTCAAGCCGAAGGCTGAAATTGTGGAATACGTGTATTTCGACAACCCGGAAGGTTTCGAGGATGCGTTGTACGGGGCGTATTCGATGCTTGGAAATCCGTCTTTGTATGGTGAAAATCTGAGTTGGGGACTCTTGGATGTATTTGCCCAATATTACCGAAAGACACAACCAGGAGAAACTGCTGTAAATACTATGTGTTTGGAACATGAGAAACTGAAATCGTATTATAGCGGAATATGGGCATCGGGGTATGAAACAATAGGGTATATCAATAATATCTTGCGCAATCTGGAACGGAAGGATGAAAATTCCATGCATTGGTACAAACTTTACAAAGGGGAAGCTTTAGGGATGCGGGCTTTTTTGCATTTCGATCTGCTTCGTTTGTTTGCTCCTCATATTGCTTCGCAACCCAAGGCGCAAGCCATTCCTTATGTGACGATTTATGAGGCATTGGTATCTCCTTTCAAGACAGTTGAAGAAGTATATGATTTGATACAGAAGGATCTGAAAGAAGCTGAAGTTTTGTTGGCGGAGGATTCCACACTGTTTGTTTACCCCAGAAGATTCAGAATAGACGATGGCTTTGCCACTTGCCGGGAAATCCATTTCAACCTGTATGCTGCACAAGCCTTGCTGGCGCGGGTTTATTGGATGAGGGGCGATTTGGAAAATGCCCTGACTTATGCTCGGAAAGTGATCGATTCCGGAAAATTCCCTTTGGAAGACAAATTGAATCTTGACCGGTTCATGGCTGGATGTTTGGCAGAAAAAGAAACCATTTTCGGAATTTATAATACCAATATGCTGGATGGGCTCAAAAGTTCTTTCTATACTTACGAACAGACTTATACTTGGCTCCCGGCCAATGATATGCTGGATTTGTATGTCGTCCCGCAGGAATATGGAAGCGACATGCGGAGAAACAAATGGTTCCGTGTGCCTGCAACTACAGAAGAGGATGTTTTTCAACGTTGTATGAAAATTGTCAATGAAAAAAAGATCGTAGCTCCGGGTGAGTATTCACCGGAGAGCGGTGCCATTGAAGGCATCAATATGATTCGTATACCGGAAATGTATCTGATTGCAGCTGAGGCTTTACTGAAACAGAATCCAGAGGAGGCTCAGCACTATTTCGATGCCCTGATCGAAGCCCGTGGTTTGTTCAAATATGCGGACAGAACGGGACAACCCAAACTGACCCTAGAAGATATTATCCGGGAACGGCGTAAAGAGTTTGTGCAGGAGGGACAGTATTTCTTTACGTTAAAACGGATGAATGCCGGTATCTATGTCGATTATTTGAAGACTGAATTGCCGGCTTCCGATGAATTGTATACCCTGCCTGTTCCGGAAGAAGAATTTGAGTACAGATATATGGAAGAAGATGAACAATAAACGAAGTACATTATGAAAAGCTTAGGAAATATATTTAATTTGGCTCTGATATGCCTCTGTTGGGCCGGATTGCAGGCTTGCCATACGGATTACATGGAATATGATACCGATTTGAAGGATGGAATTTATTTTGCTTCCGATTCTTTGAATTTCCAATTCGGCATGGGAAAAGGAGAAGATTTTAATTATGATGTTGTAGTCAATATTCTAGGGACACCCAAAGAGTATGACCGGGGGATCAGTATGGAATTAGTGGAGGACGGGACTACGGCAAAAAAGGGATTGCATTACGAATTGCCGGAGAGTTTGATTATTCCGGCCAATCAGACTTCCGGGAAAATTTCTTTTGTGCTCCATCGTTATTTGGATCCGGGATTGGCCAAGGAAGCCGTTGTGATCAAGATGAGGCTGAAAGAAAATGAGAATTTCCGGTTGGTTATGGGAGACGAATGCAAGTTTGAGTTTTCCGATACAGAAATGCCACAACCCCGGTGGTGGGATGCCAGATATCTGGGACCTTATACTCAATTGTTGATGATAGACATACTGAATAGCTACTGGGATTTGGAAAATACCAAGCCATTGTTGTTTGAACGGATTGCCACTATGTACGGAGAGAACCTGGAAGGAGGCACGGAGATGGCGCAATTCCCTTATCAACAGAAAGTGGCGTTTGTGAAATATGTGATTACACCGGTATATGAATACTATCTGGAACATCCTCGTGAAGGTATCGATATTCCGGATCCGGCAGAAACCATCCAGTATTAATAAATTAAAAAGAAAAAGGATGAAAAATATAATATTTATTGTTTTAGGTATGCTTGTGTTTTGTCATGCTTGTATCGAAGATGATTCTACTTTAGCGGATAAGCCGATTTCGGAAATTACCATTTCTGCGGACTTTGATTCTCTCAGTGTTGATTTTGGTGCAGAGCTGATTTATGAACCTGAAGTCGAACAGACTGGAGACCTGGAACTGACATACGAATGGAGTTATCAGGAAATAGATAAAAAGGGGAGGAAAGATTCGTTGAAGTTTTTGTCCGATGAGCGTGTTTTGCGTCATCAGTTTAAAAAGTTGGGAAATTATGAATTACGCTTGAAAGTATCCAATAAACATGGAAGTGCATTCAAAAGATATTCGTTGCTTGTACGAGCTTTTGATGAGGGCATCTTTGTCCTGAGTAAAGATGATAGACGGATAGGGAGAGTGTCTTTTATGCGGCCGCTGAGCAGGGAAGAGATGGAAGAAGGGAAGGTAGAAACGTTCAATACAACTGTTTTCACAGCTATCAATCCTGAATATGCGTTGAACGATCCGGTAGATGTACAAAAAATAGGTTCTGATGTCTTTATGCTTTCCAGAGGAGACAACCTGGTTTATCGTATCGATGGACAAACATTTGAATTGTATAATACCACTGATTTTAAGACGGAATTTCCGCATTTGCAGCCTAGGGCTATTTGTTGTAAAGACCGTTCGATCGTAACTTATATCGTTTGGGCCGATCAGGGATTTGGCAATGTGGATTACACTTCCGATATTGCGTTTGAGTGTGAACTGACCGATGAGAGGATGGATAAAATGTATTGTAAGATTCTGGGAAATACGACTCAGGAGATGAAGGCCTATCACTTTTTTTTAAATTACGAACAATCGTGGGTGTATTTTAATTTTGATTTATATACGTATGCTTCTACCACTCAAAGTAAATATTTCCCGGATGAAGATCTGATTGGTATCGTTATGGATGCTTCGCGTTGGGTATATGTTATAACCCGTTCGAAAGCAAATCCGAAAGAAATTAATTATCGGATAGGTTATTTTTCGTCTCCTCGCAAAAGG
>CAZMAE010000196.1:0-12933 GCA_964564205.1 uncultured Odoribacter sp.
ATATTGGCAGACAGCAAGGATATTTCCGCCTATCTGCTGGACGCCGGAGATTCGGAAAAAAAGTCACAGGCACTCCTCGAACGTTTCGCAAAACTCGAGCAATACATGCTCAACCGTATTCCTGACGAATCTTTGCGGATATCCTGCAAGCAGCTGAATGACGAGGCGGTGAACGATGGAATCGATACATCCAGGGAAAAGGATATCCGGACACTGCTCTACTTCCTTACCGTCAAAGGATACATCCGCAAGAAAGAAGATGCAGCCCGTAATATGGAAATCAGCCGCCAGGCAGACTCGGCAACCACGCAGAACCGTTTTGAAAAACGATTGGAAATCAGTCGCTTCGCGATAGAATGGTTATACCGGTTAGCCGCTGATACGAAAAAAGAAAATTCGGAAAAACAGACGGTCCAGTTTTCTGTCATAGAACTTCTCCAGCGGATAAAGTCCGGTCCTCACTCCCTTTTCAGCAAACTGGACCATTTGCAGCTGGAAGAGGTGGAAGAAGCTCTGCTGTACCTGTCGAAAATCGGTGCGCTCAAACTCGAAGGCGGATTCCTGGTTCTTTACAACGCCATGGATATCCAAAGAATAAAGGACAACAAATCGAGATACAGACAGGAGGATTACCGGATGCTGAATGAATTCTACAAGCAGAAGATTCAGCAAATTCACATCGTGGGCGAATATGCCAATCTGATGGTGAAGGATTATCATGCAGCCTTGCAATATGTCCGGGATTATTTTCAGATGGACTACAAAAAGTTTGTCGCAAAATATTTCAAAGGGGAAAGGGCAAGTGAAATACAGCGTAATTTGACGCCAAAGAAATACGAGCAATTGTTCGGTCAGTTGTCCAGACGCCAGCTGGAGATTATTTCCGACAAAGAATCGCGGTGTATCGTCGTTGCGGCAGGCCCCGGCAGCGGAAAGACACGTGTACTGGTCCACAAACTGGCCTCCCTTCTCCTGCTCGAAGATGTCAAACACGAACAATTGCTGATGCTGACATTTTCAAGGGCCGCCGCTACGGAATTCAAACAGCGGCTCCTGGAACTGATCGGCAACGCTGCCCATTTTGTCGAGATAAAGACCTTCCACTCTTATTGCTTTGACCTTCTGGGGCGGATAGGGAATCTGGAAGATGCCAAGGACGTTGTTGCCAAGGCTGCCGCGATGATTACCCAGGGCGAAGTGGAACCCAATAAAATCGGCAAAACGGTGTTGGTCATAGACGAAGCTCAGGACATGGGCGCTGCGGAACATGCCTTGGTGAAGGCTCTTATGGCCAATAACGAGGAAATGCGTGTGATAGCCGTGGGTGACGATGACCAGAACATCTATGAGTTCCGCGGATCGGATTCCGCCTACATGTATCAGTTGGCCCAGGAACCCGGGAGCAGGTTTATCGAGATGACCGAAAATTACCGCAGTGCACGCCATCCGGTGTGTTTCACCAATGAATTCGTGAAAGCCATCGGCAAAAGAATGAAAAGCACGCCGATCATCCCGATGAGAAAAGACGAGGGTTGGGTCGGGGTAACCCGCCATCAGTCCAGGTATATGTACCGGCCGCTTGTCGAAGAGTTGCTCCGTCATCGGAGGGGCGGCACTTCGTGCATACTCACCCAAACAAACGAAGAGGCCGTAATCATGGTGGCCCTTTTGCGGAAACGGGGGATAAACGGCAAGTTGATACAGTCGATGGACGGTTTCCGCTTTTGGAACCTGGTCGAAATGAGGTATCTGCTGGGGTATATTGACAAACGGGTGAAGACGCCACTGATTTCGGAAGAGTTATGGGAAAATGCCAAACACGCCACTTTCTCCGCTTACGCAAAAAGCCGGAGTCTGACGTACGTGAAGCGGTGTGTGGAACTGTTCGAACAAACCAATAAAGCAAAATACGTGAGCGACTTCAAAGAGTTTGTTTTCGAGTCGTCGGTGGAAGATTTCTGCGATGTTTCGGATGCTGACGTGGTGGTATCGACCATTCATAAAGCCAAGGGCAGAGAGTTCGATGACGTATATATGCTCATCGCCGACAATTATTCAAAAGATGCTCATCTGATGCGTCGGTATTATGTGGGAATGACCCGTGCCAAGAACCGGCTGTTTATACATACGGACGGTGATTGCTTTCATCATTTAAGTGCGGACAGCCATCTTGCTGACTCCCAAGAATATGACATGCCCGAAGAAATTGTTCTGCAACTCTCTCATAAAGATGTCTATCTGAGGTTCTTCAAAGAACTCAAGCGGGAAGTTTTGGCATTAAGAAGCGGAGACCCCCTGCATTACAAAGGTTCCGTTCTATATGACACTTTGCACCACAAACCGGTAGCGAAGTTGTCGCAAAATATGCAGAACACCTTATCGGAGTGGAAAGAAAAAGGCTATGAAGTGAAATCGGCATCGGTCCGGTTCATTGTGGCCTGGAAGCCCAAAGACGCCCCGCAGGACGAACCGGAAACCGCTGTTTTACTGGCTGATCTGGTGCTGGCCTTGCAAATTTAACGAATTACAATTTCCATCGTATTAGTAGTTTACACCCTCATATCGGAGCTAAAGCAATACTAAACTATGAATATTTCTCTCTTAAAATATCCGCAATTTTTTCTGTTTCACGCTTATTTCGCCCGGTAGATTGCAGAACTAAACCCAATCCTTTATCCGTATTAATTAAGACTATTTCTATTAAGCCATTATCCCTGACAGCTCTGATAAACTGGGTTGCGTGAGGGTTATACGGAAGAGAATTAACGATCTCAATAACATACGGAGATTGACATAACTTTCGGGCAAAAGCCAGTAATTCATCTTTTCCATGATCCTCCCTTAAAGAAATAGCTTTACTTTCAGGAACAATCCGTGACTCTGTCAACTCTATTGGCTTCCACAAATCTTTGTGGTTAATGAAGTCAGTTGTATAACAATGCTCGGGATGAGAAATAGCAACAACATCATACTCACCGGCTTCTTTACCTTTAACATACAACCGATGTTTGATCTGATTCCAAAAGGAATCAAAACAGAATGATATACCGATGCTGTTATAAAGATACGCTATCCCTAAACCCTCCACCGATATTTCACAATTATTCCGCCTGATAAAGAAATCATTATCGACAAATCGGGCCTCCTCCAGAGAATTGTTATCGACAAACGGATGTTTAGCCAACCCTAACAACAAGCCACCTAAAGTTCTGAATTTTTCATTATGACAAAAATCATTCAGCGTAAAATCTGGAGCTATATCAATCCTGTCAAACGCTTTTTCATATCTGATGCGTTTAAAATCATGTTTTTCAGCCTCTTTGTAGGTTTTAATAAACCGCATTACGGCATGACAGGCTTCTGTCTGATCCTTTGCGCAAGGAATAACCGATTGTTCATTGAAAATCAACTCCATCATTAAATTAATTTCAATAATTGATTATTCCATTCATCCATGAAATCTAAAGGATAGTCGCTTAACTCTCCATTTTTATCTACTTGAATATCTTGTATTTTACAAAATTGTTCTGTTTCTGTTGTTTGTCGGGAAAAATAAGAGATGTTCACTTTATTTGAATCAATAAGTTCCTCTTTGACAGCAACCCGAATTCCATTTACGATATGATCACTGTGTGTTTCAATAAATAACTGCATTCCCGCAGCTGCGGCCAATGCAATCAAGCGCCCCATTTCTGCTTGTCCTTTCGGATGTATGTGCGCTTCCGGATTCTCGATTATTACAATTTTGTCCTTTTTAAAGTTTAATAATGCCACAATAATCGGGAGAGCATATGAAATTCCGAAACCGACATTCTTAGGCCTGAATTTTTTGCTTAGCGAGTCTTTATTCTGAAATTGATAATTCAGAATAATTTTATCGGTTCCGGGTATTTCCTGTGTGTCGAATTTAACATCAGGACTGATTTCTCCCAACCAAGCTGCTGTTTGATGGAGCAAAGTATCCGATTTCGCTTTTTTATGCCATAAAGACATTGGGACTTTTAAATTCGTGCCGAAAGAGTTGAGATAATGAATTGTATATTCTCCTTTAGCTCCCAATTGATGTTTTTCTACAACATCAGCATACGACATAGGATAATCGGTCTGTGGTCCCGTTCGTTCAGCTTCTAAATATTGAAAATTGTTATTAAACAAAGAATAACGCTCCAAAAGTTCTACAGGCCATCCTGTGTCGTTGTCCAACACATTATTGTCTGCTTGATAGGTTAATGTACATGGAAACACATCCGATTTTCCATCACTTTCTATGTCAAAATTGAAGTGAATAATTTCTTTGTCTGCATCTTGGTATAAGGCATCACGGCCTCTTCCTATCTCCGCCAACGGACCGTTAAGAGCAAACTTAGCCAATCCGGACTTTTTGTTTTGTCTAAGCAACAACAGACTTTGGATAAACGAAGACTTACCCATACCGTTCAATCCCATCAAAAGATTTAATGAAGCAGGACTCATTGAAATATCTTTCAATGATTTAAAGTTCTGAATATGGATTGACTTTATCATACTAATTGCTGCTTTAATAATTCTTCAATTTTTGAAAATCTGTATTTAATTCTATTCTTGTCGCCGGTTGACGATGTTATAGCACTACAGAAAGATTCGTCTTGATTCATCAGATTTACAAAACTATCAAATATTTCCCGTCTCCGGCTTAACGCTAATGCCCTTTCGTCGTTCGACAATTTTGCCAGCTCGACGCTCCAAACCTCAAACAGAGCTTTATTGATCGGTTTCCGCCGGGCTTTTTTATCATAAACCTTACGGAAAGCCCATCGGGAAAAAATAGCCGAAGCTAATTTCATGGCTTCGGTAAAATTGGCTTCAATAGACGCCAATTCCTCCTCTGTTTTGTATTTCAACTGTCCCATTGATTTAGACATAAATGTATCCAAATCGGGTTTATAATCAGCAGGAGAATTGATGTAGAATGCGATAAAACGCGTTACGAACTCTCTGTCAAGCATTCTGTCGGTTGCAATAACCCCACCGGTAGCCTGTTTAAACTCCGGCACATCTTTAGCTAACTTCGCAACAAAGTCCGCCGGAATCCCTTGATTAAGAGCATGACGGATTTCTTGTGCTGTCAGCACAAGCCCTCCGGTGTTAATTCGTTTGAAAATATTAAACTTCACATCTTCCGGAGTTCCCGGATTAATGATGTAAGCCATTATTTCTGCCTCTTCAATCTGACGTTGATACGCTCTGGGCAAGTCATCGAATTTAAATCCTTCTAGTTTTTTCAAAAACTCCAATCCGGATAATGCCATGGTTTTATCAACAACAAAGTTTTTTATCGCGCCCAATCTTTGCAAGCCATCTACGACTAACCATTTATTGTCGTCCGATCCGTCAAAATAAAAAGCAGGTAAAGGTAACTTTATCAGAATGGATTCGATCAATAGGCTTTGTTTTTCTGTCGACCATAAATTCCTTTGTCGTTGGAAATCCGGAGCCATATTAATTTCTCCTTCTCTTAAACGCTTGATAATATTATCAAGCGACATCGTTTTAGTTTTTATATCAATATCTTGAGGATTGAAAGGATCCTCCATGAGAATTTTTTTATCTTCGACATTAGTTTCCTCTTCAACAGAATACTCCCGTTGAAGAGTTTCCAATTCTTGCATATTTTTAATATCCTCTTCGTCCCGCTGTTCTTCCGTTGACTGTTGCAGAATATTTTTATCAAGTCCCATATTATTGATATACTTTACTGAAATACAAAATTAGATAAAACTTAGGAATAATGGTTTATTCCAAGGAAATATAATTAATAGACGATAACTAATCGCAACAGGCACCGGATCTGGCCGAAGCACGGGAGCGGCTGCAATTTTCGTCATTGGATAAGAAGGAGCAAGTTCACGATGGTTTCCGCCACCTGCTCCGGTTCTTCCTGTTGAATAAAGAAGAAGTCGGTTTGCTTGCCGTTGCTCGTGTCCGGAAACATTCCTTTGTTGATGGCGTGGGCATTCATTACAATCCGGCTGGATTGCGCCTGCCGTAGATGGTGGCAGGCATCACTTCCTCCCACGATGCCGCCACAAACTGATTGCCATACCGCTTATCCACTTTCCATTCGCCTTCGCACAACAAGACACTGCCTGCCGGGACTTCCAACAGGTTGCCTACAAGGGTCACAAGGTCAGCATATCCCTTGACCTTGACCCGCATCACCGAATATCCGTTCTCCGGATTCTGATAGGTGATGCGTTCTACTACGCAGCGGAGTTTTTGCATGGGTGATACTCCTTATTTATTGTCAAGATGGTCTTTGGTCTCTATCGAAGTAACTATAATATCTTGTCTATATTATTGTCATTTCTTTCTGTACTTTTGATTACTGGCATTCGGATTGTCCGGATTTGTCATTTCCAAATATCCTGCCATACCTTTTTATATTTGTATTATGGTATTTTACGCCCACTCTTTCTAAGAAATCGTGATATTATAAAAAAGAAGCTGAATAACGGGTGATTGTCAAACAGCTTCTTTTTAGGATTATGCGAATATCGGACTTTATTGTTTCAATGCAGCGTCAACTTGCTTCATCAAATCCTTTACATCCTGATTAGCGGCATCCAATGACTGAGCCTGTACCAGGAAATCTTTCGCTTTCTTGAAACCAACCACGGCTTTCGCTTTCTCAGCATCGTATTTTGCTTTATCCGAAGTAGCTATCGGAGTGGCATCTGCCAGAATCTTAGCGCCATTATTGAAGTAAAGGCTGGCCAGACTTACATATCCCTGCACTTTAAAGCCTTTGTTTTTCAGGGATAAAATCTTATTGTAATTTTCAGCAGCCTTCGCTTCATTTCCGGATTTCTGGAACTGTTGGCCCTGTTTCATATAATAAGCGGCATACATCGTTTGTATATTCATATTATCGGGCATTGCTTTCAAACCAGCTTCCAGTGTAGCCAGCATTTCAGCATCCTTCTTTTCGGCTTGCAAAGCTTTTGCTTTGCCGACATATGACGAAGCGGTTTTATACTTATTAGTGATAGACATATCAAAATACTTCACAGCAACCGCGTACATTTTACATTTGCTGGCAGCCACGGCCGTATTATAGACATACGCATTATCCTTGAAATTGACAGCTTTCAGATAAGCTTCGAAATTCTTGAATGCTTCCTGATAATTCTTGGCTTTCCAAGCCGCATTTCCGGCATTTTTTTCCGTTGCTCCCGGATCTTGTGCAAAAACAGTCAGTGCCAACATTGCGCTGAACAATAATAAAACAATTTTTTTCATAACTTAGATTTTATATTTATACAACATTTATTTTCCTTCGAAGCACTAAGATAAAGATGTCTCGGAAAATATCAAAAACTTTTTTATTTTTTCTCATTGTCTTCATATAATAGGGAAAGAATTTTTCTTAAACCGATCTCATCTTCCCTGTCAAAGGCATTCAACTGGTCGCTATCGATATCCAAACAGGCAAAAATTTTTCCTTCCCGATTGCATACCGGAATGACAATCTCGCTTTTCGCCCTCGAATCACAGGCAATGTGTCCCGGAAATTTTTCCACATCCGGAACAATCACGGTCTGACCCGACAGAACAGCGCTCCAGCATACTCCTGTATGATGCTTCAGCTTCTGACACGCGACGGGACCTTGATAAGAACGCACAATCAATTCGCCGTCGATTAAAACATAGATTCCGGTCCAGAAAAATGTCTGCATCTTATGGTGAAGCACCGCTTCCATAGTTGCCAGCCGGGCCCAGATATCATCAGTGGTTTGTACGTACGTCTTTATCTGTTCATACAACCTGTCATACTTGGCTAATTTTTTATCATTCATAATCTCATACTAATTGTTCCAAAATATCTACCAAATGTCTCCACCACATCTCAACCGTTTTTATATTTATCTTTTCATCCGGAGAATGCACTCCCCTCAGGGTGGGGCCGAACGAAATCATATCCATACCCGGATATTTTTCCAGAAACAATCCGCATTCCAGACCGGCATGAATGGAACGGACCACCGGATCCTTTCCGAATAAACGCCGATACGACTCCACTGCCACCTTCAAAATGGCCGAATCCGGATTGGGCGCCCAGCCCGGATACCCTTCTCCGTGTTCCACCTTGGCACCGGCCAAACGGAATACGGAGGCCACCATATGAGCCATATTCATTTTTTCAGAATCTACGTCACTCCGTTGCGAGGTGGTGATCAATACGGTATTTTCTTCCGCAAAGCGGACAGCAGCCAGATTGGTCGACGTTTCCACCATGCCCGGCATACGGCTGCTCATGCTGAATACCCCGTGAGGACAAGCATACAAGGCATTCAGCAACCGATCGGTCGAATCCTGGTCCAATGTTTGGGCCGGAAGTTCTGCCGATTCCAATTCCAGTTGCAAACCGGGTTCTGTCAGTCTCCATACATTTTCCATCTCAACGGCATAAACATTGAAGTCTATCCGGATATTTTCTTTCAGGGTTTCGTCGAAGACAATCACGGCCGATGCCTCGCGGGCAATGGCATTCCGCAAATTCCCTCCCTCAAAGGAAGCGGCACGAATGCCATATTTATCGTTCATATCCCACAAGAACCGATTCAGGATTTTTATAGCGTTTCCCCGCCCCTTATTGATGTCGTCGCCCGAATGACCGCCCTGTAATCCTTTCACGCTCACCCGTACGGCAAATTTGTGAGCCGGTGTTTCCGTTTTCCGGTAAGGCAAACGGATTACCGTATCGATTCCTCCGGCACAACCGATAAACATCTCGCCTTCATCCTCCGAATCCAGATTCAACAGAATCTTCCCGCTGAAAAATCCGGGTTGCAGGGCAAAAGCACCTGTTAAGCCCGTCTCCTCGTCCACGGTGAAAAGACATTCCAAAGGACCGTGCTGAATATCCGTGGAAGTGAGCACCGCCAAGGCTGCAGCCATTCCTATGCCGTCATCAGCACCCAGAGTTGTTCCGCGAGCCTTAACCCATTCTCCATCAACATAAGGCACTATCGGATCGTGATCGAAATCATGCCTGACATCCGAATTTTTCTCGCATACCATATCCATGTGGGATTGCAACACCACTCCGGGAACCTGTTCCCTGCCCGCAACAGCCGGTTTGCGCACCAAAACATTTCCTGCTTCGTCCCGACGGGCTTCCAGATGATGGCGGCAGGCAAATTCCATCAGCCAATCCCCTATTTTCTTTTCTTTGCGAGAGGGTCTGGGAATCTGACAAATCTCTTCAAAGTATTCCCATACCGCTTCCGGCTGTAATCCTTTTAAATTCCTCATCGTTTAAAGTTTTCTTATGCCCCTCCCCGACTCCGGATGCCATTGAACAAGACAACGGAACGAGGAATGGCTGTCACCATTAAAAATAAAATATATTCATAAAACCCAAAAAAGACCGACAGCAGGTCACCCCATCATATCGGTCAGTTTTTTCAATATCCATATACAAGACTTAATTTCCGAAGAAGCAATAGTTAATGTCAAGTCTGCATGCACCTGCTCTTCGATGTCGGTCAGCGGTTTCCTGGCCTCTGTTCCCTTGGCCGTCAGCACCACAAAATTGTTCCTTTTGTCCTCCTGACACATCTTGCGCTGTACAAACCCTCGTCTGGAAAGAGTATTCAGCAGTTTCGTCACATTATACTTATCCTTTTGCAGCCTTTTGGAAATGGTTTGCTGGTTCACATGATCCTCGCTCCATAACACCTGAAGCAATTCATACTGCTCGCGGCTCAAATCAAATCCGGCTTTCAGGAAAGCCCGGTTTAAAAGTTTGGTGTAGCCCCTCTCGGCTTTACTAAGATAAGCTACTAATTCCCTGACATCGTTCATAGTTTATGTTGCGGTTTATACTATTCGCAAACATAAACTTTTTTTTCAAGTATTGCAAATCTGCTGCTTATTAAAATTTAACACTTTGCAAACGACTTGGCATTTTCATAATAATTCTCCGGCTTTAAATAACGGAAATACACATCTGCATTCGGGTAGCCGGCACGCCGCAACGACTCGGAAACGATGTTTGCCACAGCCTCCTGAATCTCCTGCGGCCGTTCAAAATAATCCACTTCGACAAAAGGCCAATCGTTACCGTCCTTCACCTCGCCATCCTCGATATAATCCGAATGGATGACTTCCAGTATGATATGTTCCCGGGGACATCCGATTGCTTCCTGGATAGAATCGGTCATACTACGGCTCACTGCGGCCAAACGCGAAGACTCAACAAAATGAAATCTGAAAAAAGGCATAACTGCTGGTATTAAAATAGTTTCTTTTCCTACGGTCCTGCATCTTTCCGGCACAACCGGAAATTTCTTCCGCTACCGGTTATTTGTCCTTCCCTGTTTTCAATTCTTCGAAAAACAAAGGAATAGTTTCCCAAACCTTCTTTATCACATCTTCCAAAGGAAGCTCCATCTGCCCTCCGGCTGCATTCAGATGTCCTCCCCCGTTAAACCATTTCCTGGCCCATTCGTTGACCGGGACATCCCCCTTCGAACGAAAAGATAATTTTACTCTCTCTTTCCGTTCGGTAATCTGAACAGATACGCATACATGATGCACCGACAGAGGAATATTCACCAAGCCTTCCAAATCACCGTCCTTATAATGGTATTTCTCCAATTCCCCGGCAGTAATGGGCATGACGGCCACCGGATAATGCTCGCTGACCTGTAGTTTATTCAACAAGGTATTCCCGATCAGCCGCAAACGGGACAGATTGTTCATCTGATAAATCCGTTCATGAATATATGCTTTGTCCAACCCCGATTCCAGCAGGCTGGCAATAATCCGGTAAGTTTCCGGCCGAGACGAATTGTGATTTAATCCTCCGGTATCTGTATTAATGCCAGTATACAGCGAATTGGCCACATCGGCTGTGACGGCCTCCTGTCCCCAGATCCGGGTAATCACCGTATACAACAGTTCACAAGTGGAAGAAACACGGGTATCTGAAAGAACAATCTGCTGCATTTCCGGATCCGGATGATGATCGATGATAACATGTGTCGCGGAAGAGCGGCTTACCCAGCTTTCCAAATCCCCTTCCCGCTTGACCGTATTATGATCCAACATAAAAATGATGTCCGCCTCCGCAATATACCGTTTGCACAACTCAGCCTTGTCCTGATAAGAAAGAGCCGAAGAGATGTTTTTCAGGAAACGTAAATATTCCGGAATATAATCGCACGTCAGAATATGCCACTCGATGCCGGCCCGGTTCAAGGCTTCCGATAAGGCGGAACAAGACCCGGCCGCGTCTCCGTCCGCGGATATGTGGGGAATGATGACTGTTTTTAACTTTTCACCATTCAAACGCGACTTCAACAGTGATAAGGCTTTTTCAAATATTTCCATTGTCTTTAGATATTCTACAGAAATGCAATGGTAAAATTATTTATCGGGATAATACATTACGGTAACGGATATCGGCCCCCCGCTTTTATTCCCACTCAATTGTGGCTGGCGGTTTTGAACTGATATCATAAACTACCCGGTTGATACCCCTGACATTATTGATAATCCGGTTAGATACTCTTGCCAGGAATTCATAAGGCAAATGACACCAGTCGGCAGTCATGCCGTCTGTCGATTCCACAGCCCGGAGAGCCACTACACTCTCGTAGGTTCTTTCATCTCCCATCACCCCAACGCTCCGCACAGGCAACAACATCACTCCGGCTTGCCAGACCTGGTTGTACAGACCTTCTTCCTGAAGCATGGAGATAAAAATATCATCCGCTTCCTGAAGCAGACGAACCTTTTCTGCAGTAATCTCCCCCAGGATGCGAATGGCCAACCCGGGCCCCGGGAAAGGATGCCTCTGCAAAAACTTATCCGCTAATCCCAGACTTTTCCCGACTCGCCGCACTTCATCCTTAAACAGCAAACGCAACGGTTCCACCAGTTTTAGTTTCATATAGTCCGGAAGTCCCCCCACATTATGATGTGATTTGATCGTTTGCGAAGGTCCGTTTACCGAAAGCGATTCAATGACATCGGGATAGATGGTTCCTTGTCCCAGCCATTTCGCATCTTTGATCTTCGAAGCTTCCCGGTCAAAAACATCGATAAAGGTGCTTCCGATAATCTTCCGCTTCTTTTCCGGTTCGCTTACGCCAGCCAGACGACTCAGGAACAGCTCTCCCGCCTCAGAACCAACGACATTCAACCCCAGTTCCTTATAATTTTCCAATACATTCCGGAACTCATTCTTCCGGAGCAAACCGTTATCCACAAAAATACAGGTCAGATTCTTCCCGATAGCCCGGTGCAACAACATGGCTGCCACAGTGGAATCCACCCCTCCCGATAATCCCAGGATCACCCTGTCGTCCCCCAGTTTCTCTTTAAGTTCGGCCACCGTGGTCTCCACAAACGAATCCGGAGTCCAGCATTGAGAGCAACCGCAAATATCCACAACAAAATTGCGCAACAATGCTTTCCCCTCCGTACTGTGATAAACTTCCGGATGGAACTGAATGCCATAGGTGACTTCACCGTCCACTTTAAAAGCAGCGTTCTTTACATCCGCCGTGCTCGCAATAATCCGGTAATTTTCCGGCAATCGCTCGATGGTATCTCCATGCGACATCCACACCTGCGAATGATCGCCGATCCCTTGAAACAAGGGATTCTCCCGGTCGATAAAAGCCAGGTTGGCACGACCGTATTCCCGCTTATTGGAAGCCTTCACTTCTCCACCGAAATGATGTGCCAGATATTGTGCCCCGAAGCAAACCCCCAGCAAAGGATAAATCCCCTTAATCGCCGACAAATCGGGCCGGGGCGCCTTTTCGTCTCTTACCGAGAAAGGACTTCCGGACAATATCACTCCTTTTACTGAAGAATCCGGAGCAGGATAATGATTGTAGGGATAAATCTCACAATACACATTCAACTCCCGGACCCTTC
>CAZMAE010000197.1:0-1808 GCA_964564205.1 uncultured Odoribacter sp.
CATTCAATCCCACCGATTTCTTAAATGCCTCCGAATCATATTTCGCTCCCGTATTCATTTTTGACGAAGCATCCACCAATTTTCCCAACGGGATACCCCGGCCATAATCACGTACGACCACCTTGCGTTCCTCCACCCGGATCACAATGGTCGTTCCGGCACCCATAGCAAATTCATCGATGGAATTGTCCACAACCTCTTTCACCAAAATGTAAATGCCATCATCAGGCGCCGAACCGTCTCCCAACTTCCCGATATACATCCCGGGACGCAAACGGATATGTTCCTGCCAATCCAACGTCCTGATCGAATCCTCTGAATAATTCTCAACCATCAATTCTACTCTATAATGTTTATTTAGCCCCCTAAAACACTTTGTTGAAAAGATCGACCGACCTATCCGCCCTGTGCCGAATCCATTCGTTGAAAATACCGGATTTCACGCATTGTTACCTGTTTAGCGGGCTATCATGCAAAAGTAATCAATTTTCATCGGTTTCCCCAGCTCGTTTCCGCTTTTTTCGCCGCCTGTCCAAGGTCAGCAATACCTTACTTCTTTAAACGCATACACTCTTTTTTCTCCCCGGGTATCCTTCAGCACCAATTGCCCGTATTCATCCAGCCCGGAAACCGCAGCCCGGAAACGCCCCCCTTCGTCCTCCCAGTCATACACCCCGTCAATGCGGTACATATGCTTCAGAAAATCAGCCTCCAGTGCCGCATAATTTTCCACCTGCCCATAACGAAGCCCAATGCACTCCAATAACTCCTCCAGAACTTTCTCCAACGGTAATTTACGATGAATCAACTGACAGAGTGAAACCGGATTAGGTGCATCCGACAAAAATCTTTCCTGATTAACATTTACTCCGATTCCGCACAACGAACTTTGCACATAAGCCCCTCCTATCCGGTGTTCGATCAGAATACCGGAAATTTTACGGTCCCCGGCATATATGTCATTCGGCCACTTCACGGTAACATCCCCGATATAACGGCTGAGAAAATCCAAACACCCCAAGGCAATCACCATGGAAACAGCAAACTGTTTGCCTGCCTCCAAACGCTGCGGACAAAAAATCACTGTCATGGAAATATTCTGTCCGGGAGCACTCTCCCAGCGGTTAGAAGCCTGTCCCCTGCCCTGCGTCTGACGGTAAGTGAGGATCACCTGTTTATCCGACCTTTCATTTGGCGGCATCTCTTCCGCCAAAGTATTAGTCGAAACAGCCTCTTCATATTCCAGGACTTCAAATCCTGCAAGCCGATACTTTTTCATAATTTGATACCCTTTGAAACAATATCCTGTTTTCAGTCACAAAGATAATGGGAACAGGCCATAGTAAAAGCACAGTTCCCCTTCCCCATTACAGGCCGTTCATCAATATGCGTTCTCCGTCAGCCTGCACGGCATAAACACGGACATTGGAAATATCCACCTTGTCGGGCACCGTGAAAGTGGCAAGATTCGAGAAATAAACCAGCTCGTCCGTGTCCGTCTTGCGCAGTTCGACAGCCACAGCCTGATCACAATTGGTGACGGTGTAGGTGCGGCCCGAAAGGGTGAAACACGGAGTTCCGGTAATCCCCATATTATCCCGGAAGGTCGTATAGTAACCCATGTCGCAGTAACGGACTTTGCCCTTGGTCGTACGGTCCTCGATATACTGCACGGGGGCAGCCTTGGGATAATTCTTGGCTGCAATACGCGCCTTGGTTGCCGCAATCATATCTTCGGTCACTTTATAGCGTGCCGAACCGTATTGCTCGTAATCCATGTCAACCGGGCGGAAGAATCCCCAAGCCTC
>CAZMAE010000198.1:0-3701 GCA_964564205.1 uncultured Odoribacter sp.
TTTTTGTTTCTTTGGTCAATCAATTATTTTATGCCTAGTTTCTTTTTCAGATCCTTAGGAAGGGCATCTTTGTGGATCATGACTGAAGTGGTCTTGTAAGCTACAAAAGGATAGGAAGCATACAGATAACCGTTGTATTTACCATAGTTGCCCCATGAGTTCTTGACGATAAAGTATTTGTTTCCGAGCTGGTCGACAGCCTTGCCTACTACGTGCATGCCATGGTCGTCGGTGGTCTGCTTGTTGTCGAATTCTTTCTGCCGCAATTCTTGGGTGATTTCTTTTTCTTTACCGGGTTTTTTCGTCAGTTCGGCTTGCTGTTGTGCTTTGGGCATACTGACCCATTTGGCAATTTCCGCATCGCTCATTTCTTTGATGTTCACATCAGGAACAACAGCCAGACCGTCGCGGGTAAATCCGATTTCCGAAACGTCTGAACCCCAGGAGAAGGTGTAGCCGTTATCGATGGCCTTGTCCAGCACTTCCATCATTTCGTCCAGAGGAATATTGTACGACATTTCGCCGATCCAGTTGTCTTCCACTTCCAGGGCGAACCGGGTGTAAAACGGGTGATGGGTGAAAGAAGTCAGGCTGATGTAGTCGTCCATGTTCAAACCGCAAACTTCACTGGTGAAGCTCATCGGTGTATATTCTTTACCTTGCCAGGTGAATTTTTCAGGTTTTTCCCCCAGGTAAGCATCCAGGACGGCGTCGTAACCTTTTTGCCAGGCGGTGCTGAGCTTTTTATTTGAATTTTTGATCACTCCGTTGATATATCCTCTCAAGACATCATCCAATTCTCCGTGTGCATGTATCTCTTCGCCGTAGTTTAATCCTTTGTACAAGTCCAAAGGTACGATGCCGTAGTTTTTGATGGCCCAGGTGACATCTGCCGAAGCTCCTCCCTGTCCGAAATTGACATGACCGTTCATCCGTACATATTTATCTCCTTTTCCATGGTAAGTGTTCCATACCACATACATCGGGGATAAGTTGACGGAATCTTTGCCCAGACGTATGATCTCTGATTCCAGGAAAGAGATTGTCGACCATGACCAGCAGGTGCCGGCGCGGTCCTGTGATTTTACGCTGGTTGCCGGCAAGCGTTTAACATCTGTGAATTTGTAGCCTTCATTTTTTTCTTCCTGGGCATTGGCTATGACGATGGAAGCCAGGAATAAGCCTAAGACTAAAAAGGTGAATTTTCTCATGTTTAATTTATTTATAATCATTAACAATGTTAATATGGGCGAATCGGGACAACACCTGTTTTCCGGCCGGGCGGAAAAACGTTTGCACTGCTCTCCAAAGGTATATATTTAAAGATTGAAAATGATAATTTATCCTGAAATTTCCCTGTTTTTAAGAAAAAAATAACATTCCGTTTGCTTTTTCCGGACTGGCGGTTTTTTCCCAGAGGTTGACTTTATGCATGAAATGATATTTCCGGTTGCAGATCAGGATGAAGAGGATTCCGGTAATCAGCATCGCCAGGATGTCCATCCACGAAGCGGAGGGGTGAAGGTCCTTGAATAAGGCGTGGGTTTGCAGGGTTGAGGAATCGGAGGTGAAGGTGATGGCGGCCAGTATGTTATTGGCCATGTGCAGGCCCAAGGCTAATTCGGTGCCGTTGTCTTTTACGGTTACGTATCCCAGTATGAGTCCCATCAGAATGTATTGCGGCATGGCCAGCCATACTCCGAATTCCTTGACTTCGGGGTTGGCACCGTGGAGTGCGCCGAACAATATGCCGGTGAGTAAAATGGCTGCCCACCGGTAACGCAGCAGCAGGGCCGACCATTGCATGAGGTAGCCCCGGAACAGCAGTTCTTCGAAAGAGGTTTGAAAGGGAAACAATAACAGGGCAATGATCACCAGCATCGAAAAATTGAACGGTTCGAACTGGAATACGATATCTGCTGGATTGCTGTTCAATAGTGTGATGGCCAGGGTAATCAACGAAAGTCCTCCCCAGATGCCTGCGGCAAAGAACACCCTTCCCCAATCTATTTGACGGCGCCCTGTGACGATGTCGGTGTATTTTTTCCGGTGAAGGTATTTTACACAAAAGAATAAGGCGAAAAAGCCGGCGGCGAAGCTCAGAAGGGCAAGTGCCAGGCCGGTGTTGGTGCCGGTTCCGGCCGAGATATCGCCGGAGAGCAGGGCATTAGGGTTGGTCTTGGTGAGATAGGCCAGCAGAGGCAGACTGCCGACTTGGGTGGCTGTGAAGATAATCAGTAAGGAGAATATGTAAAAATACCATTCGTTTCTGCCGTTGTAAACTTTTTCTAAAAACATGATGTCATTGCTTTGGGGAAAATGCTCCCGGTTGTTTTCGGTTATTACTTGTTTTGAGCTATCGGTTGTTGAGGGTTTGTTCCAGACTGTATTCGTCCGGAATAAGCACTTGCCGGGCCTTGCTTCCTTCATAGGGGCCTACGATGCCTGCCGCTTCCAGCTGATCCATGATCCTGCCGGCCCGGTTGTAGCCGATGGAGAACCTGCGCTGGATGGAGGAGGTGGAACCCTGTTGGCTGCTGACCACCAGACGGGCTGCCTCTTCAAAAAGGGGATCCTTGCTGCCCGGGTCGATGTCGGCAAGGCCTCCGCCTTCATTGTCCGGGGTATATTCGGGTAAGGCGAATGCGCTGGGGTAGGATTGCTGGGAAGCGATGAATTGGGTGATGGCATCTACTTCCGGTGTATCGACAAAGGCGCATTGTACGCGGGTCATATCGCTGCCCACCGAAATCAGCATGTCACCTCTTCCGATCAGCTGATTGGCCCCCGGAGAGTCCAGAATGGTTCTCGAATCGATCATCGAGGCTACCTTGAAGGCAATCCGGGCCGGAAAGTTGGCTTTGATTACTCCTGTGATGATATTGGTCGAAGGCCGTTGGGTAGCGATAATCATGTGTATCCCTACTGCACGCGCCAATTGAGCGATACGGGCGACGGGGGTTTCCACTTCCTTGCCTGCCGTCATGATTAGATCTGCGAATTCGTCAACGACCACCACGATGTAGGGCAGGAACTTGTGCCCGTGGAGGGGATTCAGCTGTCGTTTGATGAATTTTTCATTATATTCTTTGATATTCTTTACCTGGGCGGCTTTCAGCAGGTCGTAGCGGTTGTCCATTTCTATACACAACGAGTTGAGGGTGTTGACCACTTTGCCGGTTTCAGTGATGATGGCTTCTTCTTCGCCGGGCAGTTTGGCCAGGAAATGTTTTTCGATAACGGAATAGATGCTTAGTTCCACTTTTTTGGGATCTACCATGACGAATTTCAGCTGGGAGGGATGCTTCTTGTAGAGCAGGGAGGTGATGATGGCATTCAGTCCCACTGATTTTCCCTGGCCGGTAGCTCCCGCCACCAGCAAGTGAGGCATTTTAGTCAGGTCGAAGATGTAGGTTTCGTTGGAGATGGTTCTTCCCAAAGCTACCGGCAGAGCATATTTGGATTCCTGGAATTTTCTGGAAGCGATGAGTCCCCGCATCGATACCACCTCGGGATTTTGGTTGGGTACTTCGATACCGATGGTCCCGGCTCCGGGAATCGGCGCTATGATGCGGATACCCAAGGCGGAGAGGCTCAGTGCGATGTCGTCCTCCAAGTTTTTGATTTTGGAGATTTTCACTCCGGGAGCCGGCACAATTTCATACAAGGTCACGGTAGGACCGATGGTGGCTTTGATTTTG
>CAZMAE010000199.1:0-2739 GCA_964564205.1 uncultured Odoribacter sp.
GGATATGAATGCTTTGGCCCAAGGTTTGGACGAAGGCACGGAATTTGAATATCTGGAAACCCGGATTAAACAAGTGGAATATTTAGGGGCAAAATTGGACGAATATGGTATCCCGTATCAGCGCCCTGCCGGAGGACATGCCATCTTTATAGATGCCAAAAAAGTGCTGACTCATGTTCCTAAGGAAGAATTTATCGCTCAGACACTGGGTGTTGAATTGTATCTGGAAGCTGGAATCAGAGGCGTAGAAATCGGATCGATATTGGCGGACCGGGATCCGGTGACGCGTGAAAACCGTTATCCACGCCTGGAATTATTGCGGTTGGCTATTCCACGCCGTACCTATACCAATAATCATATGGACGTCATAGCAGCTGCATTGAAAAATGTTTACGAACGCCGGGAATCTATTACCCGGGGCTATGTGATAACCAAAGAATTTCCGATCATGCGGCATTTTACCGTAGAACTGGAAAAAGCAAAATAATTGAATCAACGATAAACGAAATTTCATGTCCCGGAGTATATCATACTTTGCATGAAATTTCGTTTATCAACAAGCATTTACCATTAATCATCAATAACTGATGAATCCACTTCTGAATATCCCGGACTGAGAAGTCGGAACCAATATGCCGGAAAACGTCAGATTATTACTATTCATCATCGGATACACCGTAGCATTTGTATAATTACTGCCTGCATTCAGGTTTACAACCACTTGTGCCGTCAGAGCGATCCCATTCACATTAAAGGAATAGGTAATATTTCCATGCTTGTCCGTATTGGTCGTAATCTGAGAAGGAGTTCCCTGAACCGTTATCCCCCCCAGCCCATTCGGACCTGCAATTCCCGTAAAAGCCAACTGCACATATACCGTATTTCCCTTAAACTGAATAAAATTAGTGTTGTCAGAAACAGAGATTGCCGTTCCTCGCGGCCCATATAAAGTGTTTGCCATCAGAACCCAATTGCGGTTCTTCAATGCCTCTACAGCTGCATTGAAAGCCTGTTCATTGGCCAGTTCACGGGCTTTTTTCCGCAAATCCTTTTTCACCTGACGCTGTTGTTTCTTCGTCAATTCCTGATAATGAGTCTGAGATTGGCTCCTCTGTTGTGCATAACTCTCCTCAATCGGAAAAGCCAAAAAACTTACCAATAGAAAAAATAATACTTGTTTCATAACAGGTCGTTTTTATTTAGTTGTTTTTAAATACATTCTTCGGTCATTCAAAGCTTTAGAATATCCATCGAATCTTAATTTTCATGATATACGTACAATTTTTACTTATAGTTTTTCTACTGCTAATTAAAAAAGTATAAAAAGCATCCCCTTGTTTTTTAGTAAAAAACTGTACTTTTGTCTACATGATTGTTGCTTTAACGGTTGCATGCCCCATGCCGAAGTTTTCCGGGACTAGACAAGAACCATCAATGAACGTAAAAAACTACAAGCCGATGAATAATCCCGATATCATATGCGCCATCTCCACAGCTCCGGGCGTAGGAGCTATCGCTATCTTACGATTATCCGGAGAAGGATGTATTGCCTTGAGCGACAGGATATATGATTCACCCTCCGGGAAAAAATTGATTACCATGGCTCCGAACACCGTTCATTTCGGACAGATCAAAGAAAACGGTACCTTAATAGATGAAGTGTTGGTAACAGTTTTCCATGCCCCTCACTCTTTTACAGGCGAAGAATCGGTTGAGATTGCCTGTCATGGTTCGGTATATATTCAGCAACGGTTATTGAAATTATTGGTGAATACCGGTGCGCGGCTAGCTGCTCCGGGAGAATTTACCCAGCGGGCTTTCCTGAACGGAAAGATGGATTTGTCCCAGGCTGAAGCAGTTGCGGATTTAATAGCTTCTTCTTCGGCAGCTTCCCACCGGATGGCAATGAAACAGATGAAAGGCGGATTCTCGGCGGAATTGATGAAGCTGAGGGCGGAATTACTGCAAATCACCTCTCTGCTGGAATTAGAACTGGATTTTTCAGAAGAGGATGTCGAGTTTGCCGACCGTTCGGAATTGAAGAGGATTGCCGGGAACATAGAACATCTACTTGTGCGTTTGTGTGATTCTTTTTCTTTGGGGAATGTAATAAAGAATGGAGTGCCTGTTGCGATTGTCGGGAATACGAATGTAGGCAAAAGTACTCTGTTGAATGCTTTATTGCGTGAGGAACGGGCTATTGTGTCGGATATTGCAGGCACTACTCGCGATGTGATTGAAGATACGGTCAACCTGCAGGGAATCACGTTCCGCTTTATCGATACCGCCGGCATTCGGACCACTTCGGATGAAGTTGAAAGTATGGGAATTGAGCGGACTTTCGCAAAAATCAGCCAAGCGAGTGTGGTGTTGTTGCTGACCGACTTACAGCGGGGTGCAGAAAGTTTCGAGGAATATTACCGGCAGGTGAAATCCCGCATCTCCCCCGAAGCAAAGCTAATCATCGTCCTCAATAAAACCGACCTGGCGGACGATTTGCTGACCCCTCAGGAAACCATCCGGCTTTTCACCTCCGGTGAAGAGATTATCCCTATTTCCGCCCGCACCGGCGCAAACCTGGAGCGCTTGATACAAGAGCTAACCCGGACCGTGAATCTGCATTCCCTCAACACCTCCGACGTCATAGTCAGCAACGTCCGTCATTACGAAGCCCTTCGCCATGCCCGCACCGCCATCGAGCGCGTAGCCGAAGGCCTCGAATCCGGCCTCAGCGGCGAA
>CAZMAE010000200.1:0-3575 GCA_964564205.1 uncultured Odoribacter sp.
GTTGTTCAGGATGGCTAAACTGGTGTTGTCGGCGATTACCGTAGCGGAGCCCCACAGGAGATTGTTATATTGGGGGAACGCTTTTACATCTGTTTCCAGAATGCTGTATATGCTGCTCGACCCCCCGTTGTAACAGAAACGGTGGTTGGTTTGATCGAACAGGATAAAATCTCCGACATAACACCCCAAGTACATGTTGGTACCATAGGATTCGCAATTGCTCATGTCATCCCAGTATCCGAACGAGGACAGATGACCGTTTTCGTAGGGACTTTTCAGATTGACATTCGCACGGGATGAACCTAAGGTGAAGTGGTTCATGGTATATAAACGGCCGCCCCCGATTTGCATGAAATAGTTGTCGTTATATAACCTGTTATATCTGATTTGCATACGGGTTGCGCCGATCGTTTCCTCTATATATTCCGGCTGGTAAGTACTGATATCCGGAGCCGGGTAGGGCAACATGAATTGGGTGTAATGGGCTCCCGTCAGGTAGGGGGTGATGCTGTCCGGTTCCAGGGTATTTTTGTCCAATAGACGGATCTGGTTATCGGATAGAGTCATGATTCTGCCATAGTAGTTGACAAAAGGATAATTGGGAGCCATCTGCTCGGTATAGCAAACGACGAGTTGCTTCGGATTGGTTCCCAGTTCTTCTCCGAACCGTTCTTTGAAATAGTTGATTTCCCAGGGAGCTTCTTTATCCAGACGCCTGTAGGAAAGTTCTGCGCGTCCCTGATATTTGCTCAATACCAGAATCAGATCGGCTGCCGTCGAACTTTTTATTTCGACGTTAAATGTGTGGTATTTTTTTACCCCTGTTTCTTTGTCGGTGACCACATAACGGGCAAACTTGAATCCTTCGGAAATTTCTACGTACAAATTCAGGTCGTGGGCGGTTCCGACAATTTGTGTGCCGATTTCCCATTGATAGGTGAAACGGTTGGTGTCGCTGTATTGTGATCCGCGTAAAACGGGATGAATATGCAGACTGTCGTATCGGTCCACATTGTAGGACGGAAGAATGCTGTCCACTTCCAGGGTGTTGATTTCATGGTAGTCATAATTCCCCAAATCGTCATAACACGCCGGTAGCAATAATGTTATGAGCAGGCTATATAAAATGTTTATTTTTTTCATATGTCTATAATTTTTTCCTGTTTCCTTGATTTCAATGTTATTCTTCTTCCGGAATCTCTACGCGATCGAAATAAACCCGGTGACCGTCTTCATCGTAAACAGCATTGGCATCATTGTTTATATAGCTTCTTAGTGTACTGACATAATCACGACCTCTGTTGTTGTAATTGTATTTGCAGGTATACTGATTGGCAAATTCTTTATCCCACCGGATCAAAATCTTCCATTTTTCGGGGTGGAAAAAGTCCAGATAGCCCATGAAATTTTCCTGCCACCATTCGGGTTCCGACATATAATTGTTCAACCAAAGGGTTTTCCGGACTCCTTGCCGGATTCCCAGGGCGAAATCTTCGCTGGGTTCGAGTTCCAGTTCCAGCCGGTAACGCTCTTTGTCCAGAAATCTGGAGTTCATATGATCGCGCAGAACAACGATTTTCAGCGTGTCAGTCAGACGGTCCGGTCTGAAAACCTGTTCTTTTTTGATGGGTTGGTAATGAATACCTTCTTTGGCTGTAGTCGAATCCTGTACCACTTTTACATGATATATGCGCTCCTGTTCCGAGGCATTACCGGAATAGTGCAGCACAATTCTTGCCGTATCGATGCGGATGGAATCGTCGATTAATCCGAACGAGAAAGTCACTGAGTCTGTATAGGTACGGATGTGGGTATAAGAATTGAAAGTGAAGCAGTCGAAATAGATCCGGTCTTTCCCTTCGTAAGGATAGTCGATCTCCTGGTCGCAACTGTACAGTCCTAAAGCGATCCAGCTTATGATAAATGTATAAATCAAATTTTTCATTCTTTTTAAATTTAATCCCTGATCTTTATTCTGTAAATTTATTCTCCCCGCTGGGTCCTGTGTCCGTCTTCGATCTCAGCATCGGGGAAAGGAAATACGAAGATGTTGTCGCTTGGCTCTATTTCTCCGTCGTCTCCCGGGATTGCTTTGTTGTTGCGTTTATAGGCATACCACAATTGGCCTTCTCCTACATATTCACGTTGCATTTCCTGGAAAATGAATTCTTTGCCGATGGTCTGCCAATGTGCGTTGTTCCGGATACGGTGGTCCCGGAGCTGGTTGAGGTAATGCATGGCTGTATCCGGTTCGCTTGCAACCGTGCATTCTGCGACCAGCAGATACATTTCCGACAATTTGATCAACGGCATTTTTTGCGGGAAAATGGACAGGGTGTCGGGCATGAATTTTACCAGTTTTCCCAGATTGAACCATTTGGCATAACGGGCATCGTCGTTGTTGCCTTCATACAGGGTGGCAACATCACGCATGGGCAGAGGGGTAAGAATCGTTACGGCACCGGAGGTGTTATCCCGATGCAGCCGTTGGCTGTAGGTTATGATTTTACTGTTGCGCAGTGAGAAAATATGTTCATCCGAAAACAGAAGATCCAGGGTCTTTTCGCTTTGGTCGATGCTGCTGAATTCAAGCAATCTGAATTTGCCGCTGTAAATGACTTCCTTGGCTTTTTCCGCCGCTTTGGTGAACTCTCCGCGTGCCTGGTACGCCCGTGCCAGCATCGCTTTTACGGCATACAGGTTTACACGGGCGACATATTGATCGGCCGCATTTTTGGCTGCCGTGTTTATCTCTTCCACTCCGTCTGTCGTGGAAGTGATGGCATAGGGAACCGTTCGGGTAATAGGGTCGTCTGCCAGACATACTTCTGCTTCTTTCAGGTCGTTGACAACTAACTGGAGCACTTCCTCTACGGAGTACATCGGAGGCAACGATACGCCGTACTCTTTGTTGTAAGGGATTCCCTCTGCTTTGGGCGAGCGTTTTACATCCGGTGAGAACATCCGGTAAAGATCGAAATGCAGAAAAGCCCGAAGTGCCAGGGCTTCTCCCCGGACCTGATTGCGGGTGGCTTCGTCCATAACGCCGGCATTCTTGTCTGCCCACATCAGGATGCAGTTTACCTGAGCGATATCGGAGTATAGACTGTTCCAAATGCTGGCAATGGTGCCTTTGGTGGAGGAGTAGACATAATTGTAATTGTTCCAGTATTCATAGGCATGGGTGCTGGCATTGTAATATTTGGCCAGTACGTCCGGATATTCCATGGTGAGGTATTCGCCGTATTGGTTTTGTTTGGACATCTTGCTGTATACTCCGGCCAACGCTTCTTTGAATCCTTCCGGACTGCCGAATAATTTGTTGTCGTCGACTTTGTTATCCAGTTCGACTTCCAGCCAGTTCGAACAGGACGATAGCGAGAAGAGCAGGATAATGAAAATATATAATTTAGTTTTCATGCGATTGGTTTTAGAAAGTTAGATTAACACCGAAGGAATACGTCCAGGCAAAAGGATAGGAAGTTCCTCGTTCTTGCTTGATGGTAGAGATACGGAATACATCCGTCATCGAGAAGGTGAATTTGCAACGTTCGATGAAGGTTTTGGCCAGTTTT
>CAZMAE010000201.1:0-13922 GCA_964564205.1 uncultured Odoribacter sp.
CTGGAAAAGATCGTGGACATCGCTTCCCTGACGAAGGAGGAACGCGAGAAGTACGACGAAAGCATCAAGGTCTACCGGGATCACCTGGTGACGATTGCCTATGCCAAGGAGGAGGGGATGGAGCAAGGTCGTGAGGAAGGCCATAAGGAAGGAATGAAAGAAGGGATGAGGAAAGGACGGGAAGAAGGAAGACGAGAAGGACGGGAGGAAGGACGTGAAGAAGGAATAAAGGAAATTGCCCGTAACATGAAGGCCCTGAATCTCCCCCAGGAAACCATACTGAAAGCTACCGGCCTTTCTGCGGAAGAGCTGGAAAAGCTATAATTTCACGGTTCTTTCCTCTAAAAACAGTACATGCACAATTCTTTGGAGGGTGCCGGGATTCCGGGCCGCTTTTTTCGTGATGCGTTGGCACACAAAATCAATGCGGGGAACAAAAAATAACTTTTCCCCGTCTCTTAAAAGATCATCAACGATGAAAAGGAACACTTAATTCATCCTCTTCCGGCCGGATAAAACCGATCTTCCCGGAGTTCAGTATTCTTATCAACGGGAGGATTAGATATTAAGCGGCGTACAGCTACGAAAGCACGCATGATATTAATATTTACCTGTATGGCTGTATCCGGGCTCTTTTTGAATTTCATTCTATTTTTCGAAGGAAAAGTGAGGTGTATGCCATTGCACTTCTTATTGGAATCTTTCCCATGGAAACGTTTGTATAAATTTCGCTGAAAACTTTTTTATTCCGGAAAAAGATTTTACCTTTGTACTCGGAGGTGAGGATTCCGATCCTATCGACCGGGATTCTTTTTTAATAAAGGCACTTATTGGAGGATAAGTGTCATTTATTTTTTTGTATGTATAAACGAATGCTTAAAAATAACGGTTATGAGCAAGAAAGTGTCTTATGTAACAAAAGAGGGTTTGAAAAAACTGCAGGAGGAGCTGGAGCGGTTGCAGACTGTAGAACGCCCGAAGATTTCCAGGGCTATTGGGGAAGCGATCGAGAAAGGCGATATTTCCGAGAATGCGGAATATGATGCGGCCAAAGATGCTCAGGGGCTTTTAGAGGCTAAAATAGCGCAGTTGAAAGATACCATCGCAACTTGTCGGGTGATCGACGAATCCCAGATCGATACATCGAAAGTTCAGATGCTGAACAAGGTGACGATTAAAAATACAAAAACAGGGGCTACCATGACGTATACTCTGGTGTCGGAGACGGAAGCCAATTTCAAAGAAGGCAAACTCTCTATCAATACCCCTATCGCTCAGGCTTTGGTTGGCAAAAAGCTCGGAGATAAGGTCATCGTAAAGGTGCCGGCAGGGGATATGGAATTTGAAATTATGGACATCAGCTTATAGTTGAACGCGTTGGGGAATCAGTGCAGGAAAATGCCTTGAAGATCCGATCATTTTAAGAAAAACAGTATGGCTTCAATTTTTTCAAAGATAGTGAAAGGGGAAATTCCTTCCTATAAGGTGGCAGAAAATGAGCATTATTATGCTTTTCTGGATATCAATCCTTTGCAGAAAGGGCATACCCTGGTTGTTCCTAAAAAGGAGACCGATTATATTTTTGATCTCCCGGATGAAGAGTTGTCCGGATTAATGGTATTTGCCAAAAAAGTGGCTAAAGCCATCGGCAAAACTATTCCTTGTCAACGGGTGGGGGTTGCCGTTTTAGGCTTGGATGTACCTCATGCCCATGTTCATCTTGTTCCTTTACATGGGGGGGACGACCTGAATTTTTGTAATCCTAAAAAGCAATTCTCTGCAGAGGAAATGGCCGAATGCGCAAAGCTTATTGCCGGAAATTTTGAGTAAAAAGAAGATTGGAAGCAGTCATCCGCTGCTTCCGAATAAAAGATATAGCGCATGTCTCCGTGTTTTTGCCTTTTGCAGGAAAAAAAGAATGCGGGCAAAAGCGGACAGATAAATGAAACGGGGGCCGGCGGGTAAACCGTTACTTTGTTTTTTCAGGCAACTTCCTGATTTCTTCCAGCCATTTCACCATATCCTTCAGTACTTGCGGGTGGATCGTCTCTTCGATATCCGAATATTCCACAGGTAAACCTTTGTCGGCGGTTTGAAACATGTGATTTAAGCCGGGGTAAGCAATTGTAGTCACCTGAGTATTGCCGTTAGCTGTAATTCCCTTATAAATAGCAGTCAGGTTTCCGACGGGCACCTGACAGTCTTTATCTCCGTTCAGTGCGAGCACCGGACAGGTGATTTCAGGGAAATCCCATGCCGGATCGTATTTTAATAATTCGATTTTACCGGGATTATATAATTGCCGGGTGGTTGCGGCGGCTTGGCCGGCCAGGGGAGTGCCGTTGAAGAGTGCTGCAAGTTTCTGTTCGCAGGTTCGGGCATTCGCTGTTTGCAGAACGATGTCCTGTGCCTGCCGCATGTATTGATTATAGCGGGTGATGACTTCTTCTTTCTCACCGCTTGCCCGCAGAAGTGCGGCACGTTGCTGGAGCAGCAGTTCGCACCCGCTGACGCCGCCACCGGCCAGCGTGATGATGAAGGCTGTTTCTTTGCGGGCGGCAAGACTGAAAGCGGCGAATGCTCCTTCGCTGTGTCCTATGATACCGATGCTGTCAGGATGAATTTCCGGACGTTGTTTCAGATATTGTAAAGCAGCCCGGGCATCGGCTTCGAAATCCGGAAGACCTGAAGCGTTGAAATCTCCTTGAGAGGCACCTGTACCCCGGTCGTCTACCCGTAGACTGGCAATGCCTTGCCGTGCAAGGTAGTCGGCGATGACCAGAAACGTTTTATGTTCACAGAAGGTGTTGTCACGGTCCTGGGGGCCTGTGCCGGAGATGAAAAGTACTGCCGGCGGGCAAGCCGGAGTGCGGGGTAGGGTCAGCGTTCCCGACAGCGTGATGCCGGCTTCATCGTTGCGGAATGTCACTTCTTCCGTGCGGTAAGGGAAAGGGGCCCGGGGTGTCTGTGGGCGGCGGAATACGATCGGTTCCCTGTTCAGTTCTAACGGAAAGGTATAACCGTCCTGCATCAAGGAACCTTTAATCAGTTGGCCGCTCTGTATATCTCCCTGGCAGGAAATGCCGGCATCCGGGAATTCCAGCACCAGCCGGTTATGGATTACGTCCGCTTTGGCGGCTGGATAAATCCGCTCCGATTGGTCCGGAATTTTTAAAGTAGCCGTATAAGCGGTTGCCTGGGGATGCAATTCTATGATCAGGCGGAGCCGGTGGGTTTTCAAATCCGGATAGCCATACCATATACCCTCGATATCCTGTGAAAATAGTGAGTGTGTATAAAAGAGTAAAATGGAAAATAAAATTGTTTTCATCATGATCGATATTTTTCTGTAAAACGTTTAAAAATAAAAAAAAGGGGGATATAAAGTTCTGAAAATATCGGGTAACTTATATCTTTGTGAGTGTTAAAAAAGGAATTAAATGCTGATTTCAGATACTGAGCTGTTGTTAAAATATCTGGCACAAAAAGATAACAGGGCCTATCGCCATTTATATACTGTATATTATACGGCACTGAAGGCTTTGGCTTATTCTTATGTGAAGAATGAACAGACTGCGGCCGATATCGTTCAGGAGGTATTTGTTTCTTTATTGGAAGTTTCTTATTGCTTCAAAACGGCCGAGGAGGTGAAATATTTCCTTTACAGCGCTTTGAGAAACAAATGTATCAGTTATTACCGGAAACAGAAAGTCCGTGATAAATATCGCCGGGAGGTGTTGGCTGCCGGAGAGCATACGGAACATTTCTGGGAAAAAGTTCTGGAAGAGGATGTATATGCTCATCTGATGGCGGCGATCGATACATTGCCGCCTCAATGTCGTTTGGTTATGCAACTTTCGCTGGAAGGGCTGAAAGTGTCCGAGATTGCCGCTCAGCTGCATATTGCCGAAGAAACGGTGAAGGATCATAAAAAGCGCGGAAAGCGTAAATTGTCCCGCTTGCTCGATAACCCTTTTCTCTGTCTGTTAATTTCTTTTTTGTAAAATTTATCAGTTTTTTTACCGGAAATACCCCCCTTTTTGCCGGATGATGCGTATTTAGTATATCATCAGTAAAAAAGCTTAATATGCTGTCATCGGACGATCATAAGAAATTTTTTGAATTGTCGGGATGGGTATCCGGATTCCTTGCCGGTACGTTGCCGGAGGAACAGAAAGTAAAATTGGATGCCTGGCTGGAAGAGTGCGAAGAGCATCGGATGCTTTTCGAACGGATTTGTGCCGGACAGACCATGCGGGATAAAATCCGGTGCTACCGGGAAGAGGACCTTCAGACTGCATTTCAGGAATTTTTGCGCAAACGGAAACGATTGCAGCTTAGGCGGAGGGTTATACTGTGGACGGCTTGTGCTGTAGCGGTAATGGTGTTGGGGGGGGCTTGGCTGCAATGGCAGAGAGTAAGGCTGGAAGGGGCTCCTGCCGGAGAGTGGGTGCAAGAGACCGGCAGACCGGATAGTGTGGGCAGACGGCCTGTGCTGACATTGGCTTCCGGAGAACGGATTGTGATCCCGGAGGGAGAGTCGGGTTCGGAGACAACGGCGGAAGGCCGGCAGATATTGATGAAAAGCGGTTTGTCCGGGCAAAGTGTGGATACTTCTGCTCAACCCGGATTAAGTTACAATACGGTGAGTGTGCCGCCGATGTGCGATTTTCATTTTACACTCAGCGACGGCACGAAAGTTTGGATGAACGCGGCTTCCTACTTGCGCTACCCCGTACAGTTCGCATCCGGTTCGCGGGTTGTTTACGTCAGTGGCGAAGTCTGTCTCGAGGTGGCCAAAGATGCCCGCCGGCCTTTCGCCGTGGTGACGGACGGTCTGCGTATCGAAGTGTTGGGAACTTCTTTCAATGTGCGCGCCTATCCGCACGAGGCCGAGACGAAGGTCACGCTGGCCGAAGGCAAGGTGGCGGCCCGGGTCGGAGAAAAGGACTATACGCTTGCTCCCGGAAATCAGTTGTGTGTCGGGAAAACGTCCGGCGAGGTGAAGGTGCAGCCGGTGGATGTCGGCGATGTGCTTTCGTGGAAGCGGGGATTGTATGTATTTAAAAAATGCAGTCTGGCCGAAGTGGCTTCGACATTGCAATGCTGGTACGATGTGGAGATCATATTGACAGGAGAGGCGGTGGCCCGTACGACTTATACCGGCGTGGTGAACAAGGAAGAGGCGATAGAAGTGTTCCTCAAACGTCTGGAAGAAGTGTCGGACGTGAAATGTTTGCGTGAGGGAGATATCATATCGATTCAATAAATAATCATATAAATTTTAATTTAAAATCAAGCTAATGAAAAAATGGATCATTTTTGCCTGCTGCTTTTGGACAGTAGGCTATGTATTCGGACAACAGGACGGAGAAACAACGGCTCAAAATACCAGAGCATACACAATCGACGGAGTGATCAGTGGGAGATATGAGGGGAAAGTATATTTAGTGGAAGAAGAGCGTATGCATGGTCCGCAGAAGCGCATCGACAGTTGTGAGGTCACGGAGGGGCGTTTCCGGTTAACCGGCGAAGCGCCGGAGTATTCCGTCATTCATTTTATTCAAAGCGCGGACGGACAATTGGCACCCATATTCCTGGAACCGGGGTACATCCGGATGCAGATCCGGTCGGATTGGTTTTTAGGAGCCAAAAGCAACGGAACCATCAACAATAATTTGTGGAATTTGCATCAATTGTTCACCGAGTACAAGAAAGACAGTATGCTGCTGGCGGCTACAGTCGACTGGATGCGTTTCGGAAGGGGTACGCCGGAACAGGAAGAAAAAAATTTCAATGCCCGTACTTACTTCCAGAATCACAGTAAACTGGAGCTGGAAAAAGGAATGGTAAAATACTATAAAGAGCAGGCTTTTGCTCCTTTTATCCTGCTTTTTGAGATGACGGGCGAACTCTCTTTGGATGAGTTGAAAGCGCTCCGCGGGCAATTGGATCCCTCCCTGAACGATCATCCTTATACCAAGGAATTGGATGAAGTGATCGCCAATAAGGAATTCAAGGTGGGATGCCAGGCGCCGGCGTTTGCTATCCGCGGTATGGACGGACAGGAGATAGAGTTGAAGGATTTTCAGGGCAAATATGTATTGCTCGACTTCTGGGCTTCATGGTGCGGTCCTTGCCGGCGCGAGATGCCGAATGTGGTCAAGCTGTACAAGGAATGTAAAGGGAAAAACTTCGAGATCATCGGCATTTCGCTCGACCAGAAAGAAGCCGACTGGAAAAAGGCGGTGAAGGACTTGGGCATGACCTGGCCGCAGGCATGTGATTTCCTGGTATGGCAAAGTCCGGTGGCCCGTAAATATAATCTGAATGCTGTGCCTTACACTGTCCTCATCAACCCGGAAGGGAAAGTCGAGGCGCTCGATTTGCGCGGACAACAGTTGGCCGACACCGTTAAATCTTTATTGAAAAAGAAAAAGTAAATTGTTATGAAGAAATGGTTGATATGTGTGTGTGCCTGTTTGTTGGCTGTGGGGTTACAGGCTCAGAAAACGACTAAAATCAGTGCCGTGGCCGATGGGTATAACGGCAAGATCATTGATTTCGAATTTATCGACAATCCGGACAATAATATGCAATTCCCCTATGCTGACGGCAAACGGATGGAATTCGAGGTGGAATTGAAAGAACCGGCCTTGGTTAAAGTCAACCTGTGGCTGTGGTTGTTGGTGTGTCCGGGGGATGAGATTCATGCCGATATTCATTATGACGGGAAAAATTACCGGACGGCAGAGTTCAGCGGTACTCCTGCGGCGGTGGCCCTCAATGAGGCCATTCGCGACGGGCGTAACCACCGGGTTGCCGGACGCTATAAGACCAATCCGCTCGCGGCTGTGGTCACTCAGGTTCCGGTAGACAAGTATTTTGCGGAAACGCTGGCTAACTGGAAAAAAGAACAGGAATTGCTCGAAGCGGTACGCGGACAGGTTGATCCGTTCGCGTACGATTACATCTGTGCCGAATTGGAAGGAATGTATCTTTCCAATCTGGTCAGGTATCCTTATATCGTGTCGGAGGTGGCGAAGCAGAACATCGCCGACTGTATCCCCGCCGGCTATTGGAATGTGCTGGACGGCTATCAGGTGAAAGATTCTCCGGCGGCTTTGAAAAGTTTCGCCTATAAAGGCTGGCTGCTCGACTATAAGGAATATGCCGACAAACTCAAAGCCCGGAAAAACGGACAGACGTGGAAATATGTGAATGATCTGCGGAAATCTTACGATGGTTTGGTGGCTTTTTATGACGGAAATGTGCGGGATGCCGCTTTGTATGTTCTGTTTTATAATGCATTTTCTTCCATGCAGGATGATTTTGACTTGACGACCAAGCTCTGCAAGGAATATTTTAAGAAATACAACAAAAACAAGAGCTACAGAAAAGAATTAACGGAAATGCAAAAATGAGCTTACACATAACATGTTACTAACTTAAATATTTACATTATGCAAAATGGAAAACTGTTACAGGGTATATCGGGAATCCGGTTCCTGATGCTTGCCTTGTTGTTGGTGGTTTTCTCCGGAGGAGCGAAAGCGGCCGGAGAAGATGAGTACCAGAAGAGGAAGGTTTCATTGCAGGCAACCGACGAGTCGGTGGAGCAGGTATTGAACAAACTCGGTAAGGCGGCGGATGTCCGTTTCTTCTACAATCATTCGGCTTTCGATTTTTCCCGGAAAGTGACTGTTTCGGTGAAAGACAAGGAGCTGCGGGATGTGGTGAACGAGGTGCTGGCGGGTTATTCCGTAGAGGTGGAATATCAGCCGAATCATACGGTGGTATTGCGGCAGAAGGCTCAGCTGCCGGCGGTCGGCGTGCAGAAGGTGAGCGGCCGGGTGGTCGACGCCCAGACGAAAGAGGCTTTGATCGGCGCGAGCGTGGTTTTGAAAGAGCAGCGGGGAATGGGAGTGGTGACAGACGTGGACGGAAAATTCCACGTCGAATTGGTTGAAGGCGCTGCGACGGCCCTGGTCATCAGTTTTGTCGGGTATGAGACCGAAGAGGTGAAATTGCCGGCAACCGGCAATCTGGAGGATGTGACGGTGAAACTGACCCCCATGGTGGCCGAATTGGAAGGGGTTGTGGTGACGGGTATGGGCCCGCGGAAAGCTTCCGGATATACAGGCCGTTATGTCACCGTAAAAGGCGAGGAGCTGAAACGCCTTAATCCGAATAATTTGTTACAGGCATTGTCTATTTTCGATCCGAGTTTTCATATTGTAGAAAATAATAAATATGGTTCGGACCCGAATAAATTGCCGGAATTCCGGTTGCGTGGGGATGTGCAGTTGGGAAAGGACGATCCGACAGCTTTTCAGATGATGATGGGAGATTATTCCAATCGTCCCAATATGCCCTTGTTTATTTTGGATGGATTCGAGACTTCGTTGCAGCGGATTGTCGATCTGGATCCGGAGCGGGTGGAGTCCATCACGATATTGAAAGACGCTGCCGGTACGGCCATGTACGGTTCGAAAGCGTCTAACGGCGTTATCGTATTCGAGACCAAAAAACCGAGACCGGGTGCGTTGACTTTGAATTACAGCGGAAATGTCGGTATTTCGGTACCCGATCTTTCGGATTACAATTTGATGAATGCTTCCGAGAAACTGGAGTATGAGCGCCGGGCAGGATTGTTTCCTATTAATAATACTTCTATGTTGAATTATTACAACAAATACAAAGAAGAGATTTTGCGGGGCGTCAATACGTATTGGCTGTCGCAACCTTTGCGCACCGCGATCAACCATCGTCATACCCTGAACATCGAAGGGGGAGATGAGGCTATCCGTTATTCTTTGGGTGTGAATTACGGAGGTGAATACGGAGTGATGAAAGGGTCCGACCGGATCAATACGGGGTTGACCCTGGTATTGTCCTATCGCCGGAAGAAATGGAATATCAGCAATATGTTGAGTATGACCAATACGGATGCCAATAATTCGCCGTACGGTTCATTTTCGCAATATACAAGATTGAATCCTTATTATCGTCTGACCGATGCCGACGGGCGTTATCGGAGGGTTATAGAGGTTAAGCCGATGGCTGCCGGCAGCAATCAGACTACAATAACGAATCCGTTGTATAATACGCAATTCCCTTATAAGGATTTGTCGAATAATTTCAGCGTGGTGGATAATTTCTCGCTGGAATATGCGATTATGGATAATTTGCGGATCAACGGTCAGGTGTCTTTTACCAAGGGACACGCCCGCTCGGAGGTGTTCAAGTCATCGAATCATACGGATTTTGCCATGACGGAAGATTTGACGAAACGCGGTTCGTATACGAAGAGCGTCGGGGAGTCGATAAGCTGGATGGCCAATGCTTCGTTGAATTATAATTTGGTAAAAGGAAAACACGGTCTGTTTGCCATGGCCCGGTGGAATGTGGAGACATCGAAGAGTGACGGTATCAACTTGTCTGCCAAGGGATTCCCGGACGATAATATGACCGACTTCCTGTTTGCTTTCGAGATGGACCGGGATGTAAACGGAAATGAATCCACTACCCGGTCGGTGGGCGTTCTGGCCAGTTTGAACTATATGTATGATCAGCGCTATTCCGTGGATGTCAATGTGCACGGCGACCTTTCCTCGCAGTTCGGTTCGGATACGAAAATGGCGCCGTTCTGGTCGGCCGGTGTGCGTTGGAACATGCACCGGGAGAAATGGTTTGCCGGAACCATTGTTTCCAATCTGACCTTGGCGGCCAATATGGGAATTACCGGTTCGCAGAGTTATGAGCCTTATCAGGCGAAGGAAACCTACTCTTTTGCCGAGCTGATGTTCCCTTATCCGGGATCGGATGTGCTGGGAGCACAATTGATGGGTATCGGAAATCCCGAATTGAAATGGTCCAAGACCAAAGCGAAATCGGTAAGTGCGGAATTGGGGTTGTGGAACAGCCGGCTGAATCTCTCCGTTTCTTACTATCATAACTATACGGACCAGATGTTGCTGGAAACAAACATACAGCCTTCGGCCGGTTTCCGCACTCTGACGAGAAATGTCGGAGCCGTGTTGAACGAAGGATTCGATGTGACTGTGAACGGATTGGTGATCAGTGACTATGAACGGCAAATCCAATGGTCGTTAGGGTTGAATCTTACCCACAACCGGAATGTGATCAAAAAACTTTCCAACGAGTTGAAAGAATTGAATCAGCAAAACCTGAACAACCGTGAAGAGATTTTACCCATTTACGAGGAGGGTGAATCCACGTCGGTCATCAAGCTGGTGCCTTCGCTGGGAATCGATCCGGCTACGGGTCAGGAGCTCTTCCGGAAGCTGAACGGTGAGAAAACTTTTGTCTGGAATGCGGCGGATAAGATTCCGGTAGGCGATACGGAGCCCAAAGTGCGGGGAACGATTCCTTCTTCATTTATATGGAAGAATCTGAGTGTGAATTTAGGTTTTTCTTTCCAATGGGGCGGCGAGCGTTTCAACCAGACATTGCTGGATAAGATTGAAAATTCGAATATTGCTGAAAATGTGGACAAGCGTGCCGGTGGAGCCGATCGCTGGAGTGAGACCAACCGTTATGCGAAGTATAAGGGAATCCAGCTGAGCAGTCAGCATACTCCGACAAGTACCCGTTTTTTGCAGCGCTACAATGAGTTTGCATTTACTTCGGTCGCTGTCGGTTACCGGTTTGACCCGAAAAATTTCAAATTCCTGGAAGCGTGTAAGATTGCCAGTCTGTCGCTGAATGCTTCCATGCAGGATGTCGGGCGGATTTCTTCGGTGAAACAGGAACGGGGGTTGGATTATCCGTTTGCCCGGAGTTTCAATCTCTCCGTATCGGTATTATTTAATTAATCAGGAGGAAGGTTATGATGAAAAAAGCAATAATAATCACAGGCATGGCGTTGGCCGGGTTGCTGACTGCCTGTGCGGACTGGGTGAATGTTTCTCCCAGGCAGGAGGTAGAATCCGATGAGTTGTTCACCTCGGAAAACGGTTATAAGAGCGCTTTGATAGGGGTGTATGCCCGGATGACGTTGTCTGAAAATTACGGAAAGAGGCTTTCTTACGGTTATATAGAAAATCTGGTGCAGCGTTATGATAATTACGATCCGTCGGTAGCTCCCTCGGAAGCCAGACGGGCCGAAATTTATGATTATAAGAATAATGCCAATGCTAAAGACTATGTAAATAATGTCTGGCTTGGATCGTATAACAGCATTGCCAATCTGAACAGTCTTTTGTTCCGCCTGGAGCATGGAGGACGCGATATCGTCCGGACCGAAGGACTTTGGGAGCAGATGAAAGGAGAAGCATTGGGTTTGCGTGCTTTCCACTATTTCGATCTTTTGCGTTTGTACGGTCCGGTTTATTCGGAAGACCCGCAGATGAAGTGTTTGCCCTGGCGGACAGAGTTGAGTCCCGATCCGAAGTCATTGCTGCCGGCATCCGAAATAGCAGGGCATATCCTGAACGATTTGAAAGAGGCGGAAAAATTACTGGCCGGCGACCAGTTGAACAGCGACCGGAAACACCGGATGAACCTGATGGCGGTGAAAGGCCTGATGGCCAGAGTGTATCTCTGGATCGGCGACAAGACGAACGCTGCGCTCAAGGCCCGGGAGGTGATCGATGACAGCGGATTGGAGCTGGTGACAGATAATAGCCGGGATGTGTCGATGTTCGATGAAACTCTCTTTGCCCTGGGAATGGATGATATGGAGGAGAAAGTGAAAGGCGATTGGGCAGAACTGACTAATTTCAGTAATGAGTTGTATATATCCGAGGATAATTTTAATGCTGTTTTTGAAGCGGTAGGAGAAGGACGTTCCGATATACGGGGCCGGAACGCATACGGTTTTATCCACGGTCAGTATAACAAGAAATTGTGCCGGAAATACCTGGGACGGGATGTGGGGTACGAAGAGAAGATTCCGTTGATTCGTTTGGCTGAAATGTATTATATCATGGCAGAGTCCGTGGAGCTGTCGGAGAGCGGGAGCTATTTCAACCGGGTCCGGAATGCCCGCGGTATTTCACGGAACGATAACAAAGAGTTCACCGATGAAAATGCACGCCGTGAGGCTTTGAATAAGGAGTATCAGAAAGAATTCTTTGCTGAAGGCCAATGGTTCTATTTCCTGAAGCGGCATAATTACAGAACATTCCATCGTTGTCCGAACACCATTCAGTCCATGTCGCCCTATTATGTGCTGCCGACTCCGGATGATGAGATCGCGTATGGCGTGGGTAGTGAAGAATAATTTTAGTATCCTAAAAACAGATGACAATGAAAAAATATATATTTCCGATTTTATTTTCCGGGTTTGCTTTGGCATGTACGGAGGAAGATCTGGTACGATATGATCAGGATAAGGACGGTTTGCAGTTCTATTCAGGCAGCGGAAGCACCCTTGTTGCAGACGATGCTTCCTCGTTGCAAAGGGGATTCAACTTTGCCAGTATGACTTACCAGGATAAGAAACAGGGAGACCGACAGGAGGAGACCTATTATTATGGCGACAGCCTGGCTTCTTTTACCTATGAAAAAATTTTGATGCAGATTCAGGGATTCCCTTCTCCGGACGAACGTCCTTATCGGTTGAAAACCGTAAAATTGGAGGATGAAAAAAGTGATTTTATCCCTGAAGTGATTTTTGAACCTTTTTACAGTGTTGCGCCCAATGCAACATTGGATACGATTCGTTTTACCATCCTGCGGCCCAAAAAGGACGGCCGGTTCATGCGGGGTGTTCACCGGTTCGGTATTGTGATCGATACAGAGGATAACCCGTTTTTCGACAAAGGGGTGGCAGAGCGGAACGTGCTGGAGGTGACCGTCAGGGATGTTTATGAGAAACCTGATTTTTGGGAGGAGAGAAAAGAATGGCTGGGGGAATTCGACCAGGAAAAATATGCTTTTATGCTGACCTACTCCCAGCTGCCTTTTACACGGGATAATGAGAAAATGAGGGACAGGACGGAGGTGTACAATCAGGAATTGCTGGCCTATCTGAATGAGCATCCTGAAATTGCCGAACGTTTCGAAACTCCGCTGCCTGACATGCCCAAAATGGTGTGGTGGGATGCCAACGCTTATTTGCTGGGAGATTTTTCCCGGGAAAAATTCGAATTCATACAGGGCGTGTTGAAGGGGGAACCTTTGCGGAACAATGACAAGTTATTGTATTGGAACATCCGTTTCCGCGAAGAGGACAAAGAATCTGCGTTCGGGTTCCCGAAAAATGAACGGGAGTCCACGTGGTGGAGCAATCAGGCACTGGGCGATTTCACGCCGGAGAAGCAGGAATACGTCATCAGGTGTATATTTGAAACCTGCCAGTTGGAGAATATTCCCGGAGATGCGTGGGAGTTTGTGCCCTCTATATTGCGCCTGGAAACGGATGATTACAATGCAGCACATCCGGAGGCTCCGCTGGGTTTTGCATTCCCGGAAAACAACGAGCAGCCGGAATGGTGGGAGATGCGTAAGGCCTTGTTTGCCGAATTTTCACCGGTTAAGCGGGATTTGATTGTAAAGGCTGTGTTTGAGGCGAACCGGGATAATCCCTGGGAACCGAATAAAGGAATCTCTCAATTGGCAGATAACACTTATAGTAATTCTGCTATTGCAGGCAACTATATGAATCGGATTCAGGCTGAAGTGGATGCATACAATGCAAGTCATGAAGAACAGATCGAATTGTCTACGATGCCTTTGTGGTGGAATGAATGGTACTTGGGCACCCATTCGAAGGAAAAACAAGCTTTCGTGGAAAATGTGATGGCTCAGTATGGACAATATTGGCCGTCGGAGTATATGCCATGGAGTTCATGGAATCCGGTGCTCCGGTTTGAAGCCGTTGCACAAGGTGTCGGGTTCGATATTCCTGAATTGAGCGCAGAAGAAATAAAACCCGGGTATTGGGATAATTTCAA
>CAZMAE010000202.1:0-2934 GCA_964564205.1 uncultured Odoribacter sp.
TTATCTTCCAATCGGAATGCTCCATCTGTCATTTCGGATGCAATGTCATTCTGCTTATAGAAACATTGCAGCACTTCCCGGGGTGTAGTATGGTGACGAGTCGCAAGAAAGCGCACGATTTTATCATTATAGAGCGGTTCAGGGATATCTATTCGGCAATTCATCATTTTTTTGTTTTTATTATGATGCAAATTTAGCGCTCTTTTGTATGCCGGTTATGACGAGATTTACTGATATTTGTACCGATTTCTTCGTTTTATTCGTGACCGGTTCACGATATGTCATAGAAAAACGGTAATTTTGCAAAGGTGCATAAAGTTCTGCCGATTTCTTGTATGAGGAATATTCTGAAAGTAAAAAACGTCAGTGATTACAGCCGGTACGTAGGAGCATCGGATTGTCATCCTTTGGTCGGTATCATCGACTATGCCGAGGTATCGCCCATCCGCCATAGTCTGAATGATTATAGTATCTACGCCCTGTTCTTACGCGACGACTCTTCCATCGATTTGACCTATGGTTGTGGAAAATATGACTACAGGGAAGGGACGCTTTTATGTGTCGCTCCTGGACAAATCGGCGGCAAAGAAGATGACGGGGAGTATGTCTCAATATCCGGTTGGGCCCTGCTCTTTCATCCCGACCTGCTGCATGGTACTCCGTTGGAAAAGACAATAAAGAATTATTCCTTTTTCGATTATCGGGTGAACGAAGCCTTGCACATGACGGAGGAGGAACGAGAAACCATCGTTGCTTTGTTGCGCCAAATACAGAATGAATTGCAAAAGGCGCACGACGTGCTCCAAAATAGTATTATTGTCGGTTATATCGAGCTGATATTGAATTTCTGCCTGCGTTTTTACAACCGGCAGTTCCTCACCCGGTCTTTGGAAAACTCGGATATGTTGATGAAGTTCAACACCATTTTGCATGATTATTTCGAAAAGAGAGAGCAACTGTCATACGGGTTGCCTACAGTGCAGTATTGTGCGGACAGGCTCTGTCTGTCGCCCAATTATTTCAGCGATCTGATAAAACGTACAACGAATGACACGGCAAGCAATTACATTCGCCGATACGTTGTACAACAGGCAAAAAACGAACTTGCCACGGGAGCTTCCGTTGCACAAGTGGCCTACGCATTGGGATTTGAATATCCCCAGCATCTCAGCCGCATGTTCAAAAAGCAGACCGGAATGACTCCATCGGAATATTGCACGCAAGTATTCAGTAAAAACAAACAGACAACCTGAACAAAAGTTGGCTCTAATCTTATTAGGGGTGGAATAAATCTATACAGAGGACCGGGCAAGCCCTACCTCATTGCGGAGGTACGGGCAGTAATCCCGGATGAAAATCACCTGCTCAAGCGTATATTTTTTGTCTGATATTCCGTTTGCGTTAAAGTCTGTAACAGCTTTCAATGCGGGGATCACCGGAATATCCGGACAGATATTCACTTTTTTTAGCACAATGATCGCAATATAGACGATAAATTGTAGCGGAACTTTGAAACAAATGACTACTTTTACAACGTAAACACTGTAAGTTCATTCTGTTCCTTCTCTCTTTGTAATTATTCTTCGGCTTGAGGCCGGTTTTTTCATTGTTGATAATGACTTTTTAGCTTCCATGTTTCAGAAACAGTCCGGTGGGGCTAATTATAAAACTTTTTGAATTATGAAATCATTTTTTATTGGCCAGTATGAAATCAAACTTCCCGTCATTCAAGGTGGTATGGGAGTTGGTATCTCACTTTCCGGACTTGCTTCAGCCGTGGCCAACGAAGGAGGCGTCGGGGTTATATCGGCTGCAGGCTTAGGTCTGCTCTATCCCGAAGGAGGAGGGAACTATATGCAAAAATGTATATACGGACTCAAGGAAGAAATCCGTAAGGCACGCGAAAAGACCAATGGGGTAATAGGCGTCAATATCATGGTAGCTCTCTCCAATTTTTCAGACATGGTCCGAACTGCCGTTGCCGAGAAAGCAGACGTCATATTTGCAGGTGCGGGGCTGCCGTTAGATTTGCCCTCTTATCTGACAGCAGACAGCCCGACCAAACTGGTACCTATCGTTTCATCCTCCCGCGCAGCAAAATTAATCAGCGAAAAATGGAAGAACAACTACCACTATCTTCCCGATGCCTTTGTTGTCGAAGGACCTAAAGCAGGAGGACACCTTGGTTTTAAAAAAGAGCAAATCGATGATGAACGTTATTCTCTGGAGCACCTGATTCCGGAAGTTCTAACCGTAGCTCAAAGTTACGCCCCAATGAAGAATATTCCTGTCATTGCAGCCGGGGGTATTTCCACAGGTGAGGACATTGCCCGTTTTTTGAAACTGGGAGCGCAAGCCGTCCAAATGGGATCCGTTTTTGTCCCTACTCAAGAATGTGATGCGTCGGAAGATTTTAAAAAAGTCTATATCGATTCGGACAAAAAAGACGTCCGCATCATCCAAAGTCCCGTAGGTATGCCCGGGAGAGCATTCGACGGGGATTTTCTTCGCAGCGTTGCCGCAGGAAAAGAAAAGCCCGGAAGCTGTCCTTTTCATTGCATTAAAACTTGTGACTATACCCAAAGCCCGTACTGTATTATCAAAGCGCTTTACAATGCCGCCAAGGGAAATATGAAAAAAGGGTATGCCTTTGCCGGAAGCAATGCTTATCTGGCCCAAAAAATCAGTAGCGTAAAAGAAGTTATCGAGAAATTGAAATCCGACTTTATTAACGCAACTTCCTGATATTAACTGCAGGAACGTATGTCCGATTCATCCGCTTGGCTATAAAAAGAACAGATACCTGTGGCTTTTCCAGGCGATGGTTTACGTTCCTGCCAGTTTTCCCAGCACGATGGTGCGGGGATAATAAACCTTTTTCTGAGTGTTGCACGCTTTCTTGTAAAACGGCATAACTCTGAATTTTGATTTGTT
>CAZMAE010000203.1:0-7545 GCA_964564205.1 uncultured Odoribacter sp.
TTCGTTTTCCTCCTACTCGATTATGGAATTGCTGAAAGCTGTGATTTTTAGTTCCCGTGCTTGGAGTGCAATTTCAGTCGCATCAACCGCAGGTCTTCTTCGGCGTAGTCGCCTTCAAATTCATCGAAGGCTTCGGAAATATTATCGGAAGAGGCTTCCATGAAATAATCCATGATTTCTTCCTGCTGGTCTTCGTCCAAGATTTTATTGATATAATAATCGATATTCAGTTTTGTACCCGAGAAAACAATGGCTTCCATTTCTTTGATGAGCTCGGGAAAATCTAGTGACAGTGCGGAGGCGATATCTTCCAGATCGATTTGGCGGTCGATGTTTTGGATAATGTATACTTTAAACTTCGATTTGTTGGGGGCGGTTTTCACCACCATATCCTGTGCCCGTTCGATCTCATTATCCTCCACATATTGTTTGATTACCTCGACAAATTCCTTGCCGTATTTCTGAGCTTTTCCGGCACCCACTCCTTGTATATTAGCCAGTTCTTCAAGTGTAATGGGATAATTAGTACACATGTCTTCCAGAGAGGGGTCCTGGAAAATAACGTAAGGGGGGAGATTATTGGTTTTGGCGATTTTTTTGCGCAGGTCTTTCAGTATGGAAAATAGAGTGCTGTCCAAAGCTGAAACACCGCCTTTTTCCTGAATTTTTTCTTCTTCTTCGTTTTCTTCGTCAAAATTATGATCTTCCATCAGCATAAAACTTTTAGGATTATCCAAAAATTTCTGGCCTTCTTCCGTTAATTTTATTACCCCGTATTGTTCGATATCCTTTTCAATGAAACAATTTACCAAGGCACGGCGGTATACCATGGTCCAGAACTGGCGGCTTTTTTCCGAACCGGATCCGAACAATTCAAGTTGGTCGTGTTTATACGATTTTATGGCTATATCGGCTTCTCCGACCAGAATGTTGACAAGATGCTCGATCTTGAACTTTTCCTTTACGTCGCAGACCAATTGAAGGGCATCGACCATATAATCTTTGCCCTCGAATTCTTTTTTCGGGTAGAGGCAGTTGTCACAACATCCGCAGTTTTCTTCTTCGTAAGATTCTCCGAAATAATGCAACAATACTTTGCGCCGGCAGAGTGATGTCTCTGCATAAGCTACGGTTTCCAGCAATAATTGTTTCCCGATTTCCTGTTCGGCAATGGGTTTACCTTGCATAAATTTTTCCAGTTTCTGGATATCTTTGAAACTGTAATAGGTCAGGCAGATTCCTTCACCTCCGTCGCGGCCTGCCCGGCCTGTTTCCTGATAGTAGCCTTCCAGGCTTTTCGGAATGTCGTAATGGATGACAAAACGAACGTCTGGTTTGTCGATTCCCATGCCGAAAGCGATCGTTGCGACAATCACGTCTACTTCTTCCATCAGGAATTTGTCTTGATTGGCGCTACGGGTGGCGGCATCCATACCGGCGTGATAGGCTGCTGCTTTGATGCCGTTGATGCAAAGGACTTCTGCCAATTCTTCCACTTTTTTGCGGCTCAGACAATAGATGATACCGGATTTTCCCTCGTGATTTTTGATGAATTTGATGATGTCTTTGGTGACATCACCTTGTTTAGGGCGGACTTCATAATATAAATTGGCCCGGTTGAAAGAAGATTTGAATACCTGGGCATCCATCATGTCCAGGTTTTTCTGGATGTCGTTTTGTACCTTCGGAGTGGCTGTTGCCGTCAAGGCGATGATGGGTGCTTTCCCGATTTCTTCTACGATAGGACGGATTTTCCGGTATTCTGTCCGGAAATCATGGCCCCATTCAGAAATACAATGTGCTTCGTCTACTGCAAAAAATGATATTTTGATCTTTCGGAGAAATTCTACATTGCTTTCTTTGGTCAGGGATTCCGGTGCCACGTAAAGCATTTTTGTTTTTCCGCTCAGGATATCTTCCTTGACGTTCAGAATTTCATTTTTGGTTAAGGAAGAATTCAAAAAATGTGCAACTCCTTCTGCTTCGGAAAACGATCGCATGGCATCCACCTGGTTTTTCATCAAAGCGATCAGCGGAGAAATGATAATGGCCGTACCTTCCAGTAAAAGGGCCGGCAATTGGTAACACAACGATTTCCCCCCTCCGGTTGGCATTAATACAAAGGTATTATTCCCTGCCAACACATTTTTAATAATGGCTTCTTGGTTCCCTTTAAAATGGTCAAAGCCAAAATACTCTTTTAACTTAGCCTGTAAATCAATCTGCAATCCCATTGTAATCATTAAAATTATTTCTGCACACCCTTTTTTTAAGGAGTTGCAAATTTATAACTTAAATCGAATGAATAAACACTATGGCATAATAAATGTTATCACCACTCGGGGCAAAAGAATAATAAAAAATTTGGTACTTTTGTCCTTAGTAAAGTTATATTAAAAAATAATTGCGGCAATCATTTTTTGATTTTTTTTTGGCATAGATATTGCCGGTGAATTTATGGTTGACGATCATGACCTTTAGTGTTGTTGCGGTTGGCCGTGAAGGGCCGATTCAGCCGGGAGAGAAGAGGTGATGAAAATATAAATGATCAGCCTGTAGGTTTGATTATGCTGTTGTTTACCAGGATGAAAGACGTCATTCTGGGGAAGCATAAATGTTATTTGGTATTTCAGACTTATATAAGATATGGTGAATATAAAAGAAATTGCCCGGAAAGTAATTGCCGATGAATCGGAAGCTATCCGGAATCTGGCACAATACATAGATGATGATTTTGAAAAGGTGGTCGATCTGATCTATCGGTCAAAAGGTCGTGTCATTATTACAGGCATCGGAAAAAGTGCTATTGTTGCCCAAAAAATAGTGGCTACCTTGAATTCGACAGGTACTCCTTCTGTGTTTATGCATGCAGCCGATGCCATACATGGTGATCTTGGCATGATCCGTGAGGAGGATGTGGTCATTTGCATTTCCAAAAGCGGGAATACTCCGGAAATAAAAGTGTTGGTTCCCCTTATCCGGAATGTAGGGAATGACCGTATAGTAGCTATGGTATCGAATACCGATTCTTTTCTGGCACAAAATGCTGCTTATGTTTTAAAGTCGAAGGTGGAGCGGGAAGCCTGTCCCAATAATCTGGCACCGACCAATTCTACGACGGCGCAGTTGGTATTGGGGGATGCCTTGGCCGTTTGTCTGATTCAGTGCAGGAGTTTTTCCAGCCGGGATTTTGCTAAATATCATCCGGGAGGATCTCTGGGGAAAAGATTATATACTCATGTTTCCGATGTTTATGACCGGGAAAATACCCCTCGTGTGACTCCTGAAGACGGAATACGTAAAGTGATCCTCGAAATGTCGGAAGGACGGTTGGGGGCTGTGGCGGTAACCGATGAAGCAGGACGGTTGTTGGGTATTATTACGGATGGAGACCTAAGACGTATGCTCGAAAAATATAATGACCTTGACGGAGTGAAAGCAAAAGATATCATGTCCGCATCGCCGAAAACGATCTCCGAAGGTGAACTTGCTTATTATGCTTTCCGGAAAATGGAAAAGAATAGTATTACCCAATTGATAGTTACTTCTGAGGATCATATATACAAAGGTATGGTTCATATCCATGATATATTGCGGGAGGGGGTGGTTTAAGGCCGGCCTCCTGTAAAAATGAATAACGGAAAGGAAGAAATGAAAAAACTTGCTGGGATTATATTGTTCATGTTGTTCTGCGGGTTAGTGTGCGCACAGAGTACACGGGTCAGAGGAAAAGTAACCGATGCTAAGACCGGTGAGGTTTTACCTTTGGTCAATGTATTCTTTAAAGGTACCACCATAGGTATAACTACCGATTTCGACGGACGGTATTATTTGGAGACCCGGGAAGATGTGCAGGAGTTACAGGCTTCTTTCATCGGGTATCTTCCGCAGACGGTGAAAATCAACAAAGGTGGATTCAACGCCATTGATTTTAAGCTTGAACCTCAGACTTTCGATTTGGAGGAGGTGACAGTCACACCGGGGGAAAATCCCGCTCACCGCATCCTTCGACTGGTCAGCGCTAATAAAAGCAAGAACAGTCCTGCGCGTTTTGGTCAGTATTATTGTAAGACCTATACCAAGATGGAGCTGGACCTGACCAATATCAAGCCGGGGTTCAAAAACAAAAAATTGCAAAAAAACTTCGGATTTGTCTTCGATCATATGGATACTTCGGTGATTACCGGGAAGCCTTACCTGCCTGTGATGATTTCCGAAGCTTCGGCCGATTATTATTACCGCAAATCGCCGGCTTTATCGCGGGAGATTGTAAATGCCAGCCGGATTTCCGGAATAGAAGAGGATTATACCCTGGCTCAGTTCACCGGTCATCTGCATGTGAATGTCAATTTGTATGACAATTATATTGACATTTTTGAAGTCCGTTTTGCCAGTCCGCTGTCCGATCATGGTTTGTTATTTTATAAGTACTATTTGGTGGATAGCCTGAACCGGAACGGGAGAAAGGTTTATAAAATCCGTTTCCATCCCAAATCCTTTTCTACGCCTGTATTGGATGGTGAAGTCAATATCGATTCGACTACCTGGGCATTGGAATCTGCACATGTGAAAATGATGAAAGGACTGAATGTCAACTGGATCAGGCATCTGTCGCTGGATCACGAATACCAGCTGTTGAACGATTCGGTGTGGTTTCCGAAACAGGACAAGATTTTTGCCGATTTCTCGATTGTTATGTCCGATTCTGCTAAAATGGTTTCCTTCCTAGGACATCGGCAGGTGGATTATTCCCATGTCGATTTGTCTCCTGCCATTCCGCAGGAAGTGCTGAAAATGGATAATGATGTGATCATTGATCATCAGGTGTTGAAAAATGAGGACAGCTATTGGGATACTTTGCGGCCTTATGCGTTGAGTCCGAAAGAAAAACAAATTTATAACATGGTCGACTCCATCAAGAATGTACCTTTATATAAAAATATTTACGACATTGTTACGATGGTTCTCGGAGGATACTACAACACCCATTATGTGGAACTGGGCCCCTATTATAAATTGCTCAGCTTTAACAATCAGGAAGGCTGTCGTTTTCAGTTGGGAGCAAGAACGACTACGGATTTCAGCCGGAAAATCCGTTTGTCTGGGTACGGTGCTTACGGGACGAAGGATAAAAGATGGAAAGGCGGTGGCGGTTTGGACTATTCCTTCCGTGAATTGCCGACTTCTCGGCTGACCTTGGCTTTTAAACACGATTTAGTGCAATTGGGTGCCGGTATAAATGCATTTACGGAAGGCAATATTCTGAGTTCCATTTTTTCCCGGGGAGATAATGACCGGCTGAGTATGGTGAATCAGCTGGATGTTAATTTTGAGCAGGAGTGGAGACAGGGGATAACCAATACGCTGGGTGTGCAGGTCCGGGATATATTTTCCAATTCATACGTGCCTTTCATCCGGCCCGACGGCAGTATCATGTCTTCCATTCAGTCTGCGGTTTTGCGCTTGAATACCCGTATTTCCAAAAATGAGATCGTCATCCGTAAACCTTTTGATAAATATAGTATGGGTTCGGATTATCCCATTATCGGTTTGGATTTTGCGATAGGAATGAAAGGACTGTTTGAAAACGACTATGAGTTTTATCGCTTGGTAGGTTCTGTCAATTATGATTTTCCGATTGCTCCGATCGGAAAATCCAATGTGGTATTGACAGGAGGGAAGATTTTCGGGAAAGTGCCTTATCCTCTCTTGAAATTGCATGAGGGGAATGCCACTTATTTTTACGATCCTTATGCATTTTCATGTATGAACTATTATGAGTTTGCTTCGGATGCCTGGTTGGCTCTTTTTTATGAACACCATTTCAAGGGCTTTTTCCTGGGTAAGATTCCTTTGATGAAGAAATTGAAATGGAGGGAAGTTTTTATATTCAAAGGATTGGTCGGGACTTTGTCGGATAAAAATGACGGAAGTCTACCCGCTACTGAGGCCGTCCTTCGTTTTCCCGATGGCATGTCTTCCGTATCGAAACCTTATTTTGAAACTGGAGTTGGGGTAGAGAATATTTTCCGGATTTTCCGTGTAGATGCGATTTGGCGGCTGACTCACCGGGATAGCCGGCCGGGGCAGGATGTTCAGAATTTTGCGATTAATGTTTCGGTCTATCTGGATTTTTAGTAACTCTTTCGTATATTTGTGCTGTTAAAGTGATAAATCATGATTTTGAGAGCGGAACATTTGGTCAAAAAATACAAAAGCCGTACTGTTGTAAAGGATGTATCGGTACAGGTGGAGCAAGGAGAAATAGTGGGGTTATTGGGACCTAATGGAGCGGGTAAGACTACCTCTTTCTACATGATTGTGGGGTTGATCACTCCCAATGGGGGACGCATATTTTTGGACGATCAGGAATTAACCAAGGAACCTGTATATAAAAGAGCTCAGGCCGGAGTGGGTTATCTGGCCCAGGAAGCTTCTGTCTTCAGGCGGTTGAGCGTGGAAGATAATATTCGTGCCGTTTTGGAAATGACGGATATGCCTAAGGAGGAGCAAAAGCAACGATTGGAAGAAATGCTGGACGAATTCGGGTTGCAGCATATCCGGAAAAGTTTGGGCATTCAGTTGTCAGGAGGAGAACGCCGGCGTACTGAGATTGCCCGTGCGCTTTCTATCCGTCCGAAGTTTATCCTGCTCGACGAGCCTTTTGCCGGAGTGGATCCGATTGCTGTGGAAGATATTCAAAGCATCGTTCAAAAATTGAAGGGTAAGAATATCGGTATTTTGATTACGGACCACAATGTACAGGAAACACTATCCATTACAGACCGGGCTTATTTGCTTTACGATGGAAAAATCTTGCAGGCTGGAACTGCTGAACATCTGGCTGCCGATCCCGAAGTGAGAAGAGTATATTTGGGGAAAAACTTTGAGCTGCGCAAAAAAAAATAAATGTCCGGCAGTGCTGTGCTACTTGTTCGTTTGTCAATCTTTTTCCCGGTCCGATTATATTCGGATGTCGTCTCCAACGAAAGTTATCTGAATCTTCGTACAGAAGTGAAAAAAGTTTTTTCCACATTTAAGATGGAGGGAGGACTGAAATCGTGAATCGTCAGGAAATAATGCAAGGCTTAAAGAGGCGTTGGAGGTGGGTGATGAAGTAAAATCGTATGAAAGAAAGGGAATATACCGGAATTTTCCGGTTGTTTATCTAAGAGATGTTGAAATGTATAATGTAAAATCCCGAATAGCAGAAGAGTTTATTGATGATGCAGAAATTCAGGAGACACTGAAATATGCATGCGACCATAAAAACGACCGTTCTTTGATCGAAGGTCTGATTGAAAGAGCCCGGGATTGTAAAGGGCTGAACCACCGGGAGGCCATGCTTTTGCTGGAATGTGAGGATCCGGAACTGATAGAAAGGATGTTCCGGGTGGCAAAGGAGATCAAACAGCGGTTTTACGGCAACCGGATTGTCATGTTTGCTCCGCTTTATTTATCTAATTATTGTGTAAACGGTTGTGTATATTGTCCTTATCACGCTCGTAACAAAACCATTGCCAGGCGCAAACTCTCGCAGGATGA
>CAZMAE010000204.1:0-6947 GCA_964564205.1 uncultured Odoribacter sp.
AAGCCCCGATCACTTATAAATCATTATACGTATCTCCCCCAAAAAGGATTTATTTATTTCTGATAAAGCAAAAGGCCGATCACAATATCCATAATACGATCTGAATGCTTACGAATATATAACCCCGCAGTCCTTTGATACCGTCTGACCGTGATTTCACTCACAGCCAAATGCGTTGCAATGATATCCGGCTCCATACCTTTCAGCGTTAACCACATAATCTCTCTGTATTGGTCCGGAAATTGATCAATAATATTGTTCAAATGGGTAATATTAATTCCGTTCATAATCTGTCTCCTCTTATTCTGTTCTTACGGTTAATACCCCAATGCTTCCCCAAGCCATTTGAATTACAAATTTAATAATAATGTTCTAATTTGCAGCAACATTACCCCACAAATAAAAAAAGTTTCGCGCTGTCACAGCGGGAAACTTTTCACTACTAACTAACCTAAATACAAACTTATGAAAAAAAAATGTCTTCTGTCTTATTGATAACGTTGCAAAACTACATGCAGGCGGTTACATCTTCATGACAGTTCTGTGACATTACTGTTTATATTATCGACAAAAAGAATGCCAGGCTATCGTATTCTTATAAAAATTAAGATAAAATTATACTAAAACACTTCTTGAAAATCGGATTCGAAAGCCGCCTATGGCTACTCCGTTCAACCGACTAATAATTGATACCCAAGTACATCCCGATTCATTCACCGGAATACGTACATACAAAATCCGTTTCCATCTGCCCCGAGAGAAAGATAGAAACGGATCACGCCCCCAATGGCTTCACTTCTGCATCCTGCATGGCTTACTTGGCAATATCGATGATATAATACAGAGGTTCAATTTTCTCTCTCATATTATAATACTGATCCGTAAATTTCAGGTCGATCATCAATCCATAGCGTTTGGAAAATTCACGCACTCCATTTTCAATAGCATTTTTCCGCCATTCAACGATCCCGGTCAAAATCCCGGATCAGCAATCCGACTTCGTCCCATAGGACACGTACTTCAAAAAACGCTCTACAAACTCATACACTAAAAGACCCAATATAGCCCAAACCCTGCAGCAAAGAACAACCGTCCTTCATTTAATAAGCTTTCGCAATCAATACTCTTCGGTGAGAAGGTTTTCCGGAAACCATGTCCTTACCTTCTTCTTCCGGGCTGTCGAACGGTATACAGCGGATAGTAGCCTTAGTATCGGCTTTGATCTTTTCCTCCGTTTCGGCAGTGCCATCCCAATGGCAAAGGAAAAAGCCACCTTTGACCTCCAACAACTTCTTAAACTCTTCGTAGTCATTCACCCGAGTAATCATTTCCTCTCTGAACGACAACGCTTTCCGATAAATATTACGTTGAATATCGGCAAGCAATTGCTCCACATGTTCTTCTATTCCCTCAAACGGCAATGTTTCTTTAGTCAAGGTATCACGACGGGCCACCTCTATAGTACCGTTCTCCAAATCGCGCTCACCCATAGCCAAACGGACAGGAACGCCTTTTAACTCATAATCGGCAAATTTCCACCCCGGTTTTTGAGTATCCCGGTCGTCATATTTCACCGAAATGCCTTTCGCTTTCAATTTATCGATCAACCCTTGTACTTGGGCAGAAATTCTTTTCAAACCTTCCGCCCCCTTATAGATAGGCACAATCACTACTTGTAAAGGAGCAAGCTTGGGAGGCAACACCAGACCGTTATCGTCTGAATGAGCCATAATCAAAGCTCCCATCAAACGGGTCGAAACACCCCAAGAAGTAGCCCACACATATTCCAACTGTCCTTCCTGATTCGTAAACTGCACATCAAATGCTTTAGCAAAATTCTGCCCCAAAAAATGAGATGTTCCCGCCTGCAAGGCTTTTCCGTCCTGCATCAGAGCTTCAATGGTAAACGTATCTAAAGCGCCGGCAAAACGCTCGCTTTCGCTCTTACGCCCCATAATCACCGGTACAGCCATCCACTCCTGAGCAAATTCTGCATATATTCTGATCATCCGATTGGCCTCCGCCAAAGCTTCTTCTTTGGTTGCATGGGCCGTATGCCCTTCCTGCCACAAAAATTCTGCGGTACGTAAAAACATGCGGGTACGCATTTCCCAACGCATAACGTTAGCCCACTGATTACAAAGAATAGGCAAATCACGATAGGATTGTATCCAGTTTTTATATGTATTCCAAATAATAGTCTCCGAAGTTGGACGGATAATATACTCTTCCTCCAGTTTGGCAGCAGGATCCACCACCACGCCTCCGCCATTCGGATCATTTTTCAACCGGTAATGGGTCACCACAGCACATTCTTTGGCAAAACCTTCCACATGATCAGCCTCTTTCGAAAAAAACGACTTCGGTATCAACAACGGGAAATAAGCATTCACATGTCCGGTAGCCTTAAACATTTCATCTAACTGCCGCTGAATTTTTTCCCAAATAGCATACCCATAGGGCTTGATCACCATACATCCACGAACAGCCGATTGTTCTGCCAACCCGGCTTTTACCACTAATTCATTATACCACTGTGAATAATCTACGCTTCTTGAGGTTAAAAACTTTCCCATCTTCTTATAATTTAATAAAACGGAGGCAAATTTAGTGAAAAAAATAGGAGATCTGGCTGATTTCAATTATTTTTATCCAAGGATTACGTATATATACTTGGTATGATTTTTGTTAGATCAAAATAAAATTAAAACACTTAAACATGAAATACGCTATATACATAGCACTATCCGTTCTCATTCTGGGTGCTTGTTCCGTTCCCCGCTATCTCTCCGTGGAAGACGATATTTATTACGTTCCGGGCAAAGAAGCCCTGATTGTACAAGAAGCCGAGCAAACGACAGGGCAAGAAATCAATAGTGTAACACCGGAAGGAGCCGCCGCAGAGAAATATTTCCGGGCAGCAGGAAGCAACCTTCCTCCGCTCTCTTTTCAAAAGAAACAGGTGATCGATCCCCGGACCGGCCGACAGGAACAAGTCACCCCGGAGGCATTGGCGTCAAAGGCACAAAAGTTATTGGCGAACAACGAAGAAGTAAATGAAGTTTTATACGAAAATACAGGTTATTGGATCGGCGGATTTAAAGGCAACGAAAACGATCTGGTAGAAATCCAGCGGATCATCGATATGTACCCACAAGGATTCGCTTCATTCAACAACAATGTTACGGACCTTGCGCTAAACCTCTCTTTCGATCCGGATTGGAACGTTTATACGGACAACGGCCGTTACTGGTGGTTTCCTTCCAGCTCGAACGTAAATCTCTACTCTTCATTTCTTTTCGGTACTTATCCGAAATACATATGGACAGTCATCTGGAATTCTCCCGCTTATGACAGTTGGGCCTTCAATTTCAATTGGAACTTCGGACTTCACTTCGGTTGGGGAAGTCCCGGATGGAGCCTGGGACTAGGATGGAGTAGCGGATACACCCCTTGGTATAACCCTTGGTATCATCCTTGGTACAGCGGATGGTATGACCCCTGGTATCATCCATGGTATGGCGGATGGCACCATCCTTGGCATCATCCATGGTACGGTCATCATCCCGGCTGGAGACCTCCCCACGGGAATCATCCCAACTGGGGCGGCGGGAATCGTCCTGTACGTCCGGGAACTCCCGTGCGCCCGGGAAACAGCCGCCCGGGACTGGGTAATCATATTTCAGGCGTAAGACCAGGCTCTTCTGCAAGGCCCGGAACAGGTTCGACACGTCCGTCCACAGGCGTCCGTCCGGGGACAGGATCAAGCATAAGGCCCGGAACCTCAACCCGCCCATCGACCAACTTTCGTCCGGGCACTTCCAAGCGGCCGGCGAGGGTAACCAAACCATCGGCAAATACCAGACCCTCTACAGTCACCCGCCCGGCAACAAACACCAGACCAGGTACTTCCGGCAGGACAGGAACTTCCACCCGGCCATCGACCGTCACCCGACCTGCAACAAACAACAGATATTCCCGACCGACCGATAACCGGATAAATACCCGGCCGGCAACAAATAACAAAGTAAAAACCTATAGCCGGCCGCAAAAAAATTACAGACCGGCCTATAATACAAACAGTTCTTTCTCCCGTTACAATTCCGGAAACAGAAGCAGCTCTGTCAGCACACCACCGGGCAGAAGCTCGGGCCGCAGTGCCACACCGGTCAGAAACAGTGGAGGAAGCCGCAGAAGATAAAACCGAATTAACACTATCTGTTATGATAAAGAGTATTATAATATCGGCCATACTACTCATGGGTAGTACAGCATTTGCCCAAAATGAAGAAGACATTGTAAGATATTCAGTGACAACAAACACGGGAAGTGCTCGCTCGTCAGCCATGGGGGGAGCATTCGGAGCCCTGGGCGGAGATATGACGACACTGGGGACCAACCCCGCAGGAATCGGAGTTTTCCGGAAATCGGAAATCAGCATCACACCCTACCTGAACATTGCCAATACGACATCCAATCATACGTCCATCCGGAACACCTCCTTCCAGCTGGGATCTCTGGGAGCAGTCATTAGCCTGTACAATAAACATTTCGACTGGAGAGGATTCAATTTCGGTATCAATTATACCAATCTGAACAACTTCAACAGGAAAACCAATCAGTTTATCTACGATTCTCCGACCAGCTTTCCCCAAGCTTGGGCCAATGAAGCGAATTACGCCTTAAGCAAAGGGTATGCCATTCCCATTGCAGCTGAAATGGCTAACTATGTACAGTTGCTGACCTGGGACGAACCCAACGGCCAATATGAACCCAATTTGTTCAATCAAGAAGAAGTAAACCAGCACAAATATATCAAAGAAGAAGGCTATCAGGGAGAATATGATCTGAGCTTCGGAACCAACTACAAAGACAAATTGTATCTGGGCTTAACCATCGGAATACAATCTATTCGTTATAAATATATGTCCCTGTATACCGGTAAGGCAAGCAGCGACAGTTATAATGAGATCGATCAATACAGTCATTACCAACATTTAAAAACCGAAGGAGCAGGAACCAATTTCAAAATAGGAGCGATCTATCGTCCCGTGCCCGAACTGCGCATCGGAGCTTCAATCCATACCCCGACTTATTTTTCCGTCAGCGAAAATTATGAAGAATCCATGCACTCGGAATTCTATACTCCTGATGACGAAGGGAACTATGAATACGACAGTTATCTGGACCCTTATCCCTCCCGGTATGACTATGACATGCAAACGCCCTGGAAAGCCGTCTTCAGCCTTGCTACCGTGCTCCGGCAAAAAGCCATTTTAAGCATCGACTACGAATTCAACAATTACAATTCAGCACGGTTCAGCAATGGAAACGATGGTTTCGATTACGACCAACCCGGCGAAGCAAATGAATACGTCAGAACATTGCTAAAAAACACCAACAATATCAGAATCGGAGCTGAATACCGGGTAAACAACATCTTCAGCCTTCGCTCCGGTTACGCTTATCAGGATTCACCCTATAAATATACCGATGCAGGAGAAACTCAAACAGTATCCGGTGGCTTGGGACTGAACTTCGGTACTTTTTACTGCGATGCCGCATATCTATATAAATCCGCCCGAAACACCACCCGTTTTTATGAATATATCGATGACCTCGATCCTCAGTATGATGTAATTGCAGAACCGGTAAACAATAAATACCGCACACACGAAGCCAAAATCACATTGGGAATCAGATTCTGACGCAACGCCTTCCTTCCGATAGGAAAGGCTCGCCACCAGACCGTAAATAAACAAGGCCGTTCATTCTTTTTAGCAGGAGAACGGCCTTTTTCTAATACAAACCATCTCAATCCAGGAAACAGAACACAATCTCCAATGCAAGAATTAACAAACGTTGTGTGTTTCGTGAAATAAAATTCCTTATCCTCTCTTCAACCACCCGCTGAAAATATTACTTTTGCAGCAAATTTAATCCGCTCATGGCAAAAACATTTTACATTGAGACTTACGGCTGTCAGATGAACGTGGCCGACAGTGAAGTGGTGGCCGCTATTTTGACCGCAAAAGGTTTCGTACATACTTCTGACAAAAATCAGGCCGATATTATCTTGGTCAACACCTGCTCCGTACGCGAAAATGCAGAACAAAGGGTAAGGGGCCGGATTCAGGGATTTTCCGAGATCCGTAAGCACAATCCGCGACTTCTGGTAGCAATAATGGGATGTATGGCAGAACGATTGGGCGAAAAACTTTTCGAAGAAGAAAAAAACATCGATATCGTCGTAGGCCCCGATGCTTACACAGATCTCCCCTCCCTGATCGAGAAAGCCGAGAAAGGAGAAAAAGCAATCAATATAGAGCTTTCCACAACCGAAACCTATAAAGACATCTGCCCTTCGCGCATCGAAGGAACCGCCATCTCCGGTTTTGTTTCTATCATGCGGGGGTGCAACAACTTTTGTACCTACTGCATAGTTCCATACACCCGGGGAAGGGAGCGCAGCCGCAGCCCTCACAGCATTATCGGCGAAGTGCTCGACCTGCAACGCCGTGGCTACAAAGAAGTCACTCTTCTAGGACAAAACGTAAATTCCTACTTGTACAAGGATGAACAACGACAAGTTCATTTTCCAGCTTTACTGGAACTCGTGGCCCGAACCGTACCTGGCATGCGCATCCGTTTCGCGACCTCCCATCCCAAAGACATGAGCGACGAAACACTGGAAACCATTGCCCGTTGGCCTAATATCTGCCGGGCAATACACCTTCCGGTTCAATCGGGTAGCAACTCCGTACTGAAAAACATGAATCGTAAATATACCCGGGAATGGTATCTCGGACGCATCGCCGCCATCCGCAGAATCCTCCCCGACTGCGGCATCTCTACAGATGTATTTGTCGGTTTCCACGATGAGAGCGAGGAAGACTACCGACAAACCCTGGAACTGATGAAAGAAGTCGGATTCGATCTGGCTTATA
>CAZMAE010000205.1:0-10021 GCA_964564205.1 uncultured Odoribacter sp.
GCGCTATTTTTGATTTTTTCTAACATACTCTGATATTTCGTTTAAAAATAATTTTTCGTTCTGAAGGAATACCGGAACCACCGGGATGTAATAGATGCAGTTTCTCAGTTGATCGGGGAGTTTGCTTATTTGCAGACGTACTGCATCTTTTTCGGTGGTGAAAATGTATTTTTCCGGATTCTTTATCTTTTCAAAATTTTGCTGAATATGGCGGATGTCTTTTGTGGTAAAGTTATGATGGTCCGGAAACGATAGGGTTGTGATGTTTTCCGTGAAGGTTTTCAGATGTTCGATATAGGGAGCGGGACGTGCGATGCCCGTCACGCAAAGGATGTCGCTGTCCGGAGATGGGGGTGAAGCAACCGTTTCCTGAGACAGGGTGTGGATGCTGCCATATCCTAGCGTGGTGAAAAACAATTGCTGGTAGGGCTTTATTTTCAGGTGTTTCGACAAGATCCTCCTTTCGATGGGCTGAAGATAGGGCGGGCATTTGGTTACGATGATATAATCGGCCCGTTTCAAGGCTGTAGCCGGCTCTCGCAGCCGGCCGGCGGGCAGTAGGCAATCTTCGTATACCGGCCGGTTGTAATCGACCAATACGATGTTTTTGTCGGCCTGGACATAGCGGTGTTGGAAGGCATCATCCAAAATAATGACTTCGGGGGCAGGCTGGAGAGCCATTAACTTTTCAATTCCATGAACCCGGTTGCCATCGCAGGCTACTGTGATATCCGGAAATTTCGATTTGATTTGCATCGGTTCGTCGCCGATTTCCCGTGCTGTGGCCTGGGGGGTGGCCAGTACGAATCCGTTTGTTTTCCGTTTGTAACCGCGGCTCAGACAAGCGACCCTGAATTTTTTTTTCAATTCGGCGATGAGTAATTCGGTGTGAGGGGTTTTCCCGGTTCCTCCGACAGTAATGTTTCCTACACAAATGACAGGCACGCTGAAGCTGCGCGACTTTAAGATTCCTGTATGGAACAGAAAATTTCTGATGCCGGTTGCGACTCCATACAGTGCACTTAGCGGTAAAAGTAAAGCTTTGCAGACTCCCATTGCCGTGATTTTAGGGCATAAAACAATCAATCGAAGGTAATATCGTACGGGATACGGGCAACCAGTCCCTGGTGGTGCACCGCATTCTTTATTTGCTGCCAGGTGGTGTAGAAGGAACCTAGTTCTTCCTTGACCATCCGGGCTTTCAGGTTGCCGGTCAGTTGTGTGAAGAATTCTTCCAGCGGGTTTTTAGGTACGGGATATTCTGCAATAGCGTAATACTCAATTCCGGCATGATGGGCTGCAATAGCAACGGCGTCCTCCAAACCACCCAAAACATCGACCAAACCAAGACGCTGTGCATCTTCGCCCGTCCATACCCTGCCTTGGGCAATGGCATCGAGTTCATCCCGGGAGAATCCCCGGCCTGCCATTACCCGGCTGAGGAATGTTTCGTAACCCTGGTCGACGTAATTCTGGAGTACATTCCGTTCATAACCGGTGAGGGGACGGGAACTGATGGGTAGGGGCAACGGATAGCTGCCGCCGAAATCACTGTGTTCATTGGTTTTTACGACATCGGTGCTTATTCCCAATTTGTTGTGTATGAGTTGTTCGCCACTGAAAAACATGCCGAATATTCCGATAGAACCGGTCAGGGTGGTCGGTTCGGCAACAATGGTATCGGCTGCACAGGAGATATAGTATCCTCCTGAAGCTGCAACGTTGGCCATGGAGACGATCAAGGGTTTGCTTTGGGCTGCCAGCATGGTTTCCCGCCAGATGATGTCTGAAGTCAATGCACTACCACCCGGAGAGTTTACACGCAGTACAATGGCTTTGATATTCTTATCTTCTCTGGCTTTACGTATCGTTCGGGCCAGTTCCGGGCCGATGGTATTGGCGGATTGCTCCAGGCCGATTTCGCCTTGGGCATAGACAATTGCGATTTTGTCCGGACTCAAAGCAGACGAACCGGGAATATCGGCGTTCTGGTACTCGGTCAGCAGGATTTGGTTCAGTTTCTGCCCGGGCGTCAGGGCGCATTTTTCTTTCAATATGGCAAGCATTTGATCTTCGTAAACTGTTCCGTCGAAATACCCCAGTTCTTTTAGTTTTTCTGTCGTGTAAAAATTAAAGCGGTCGGTGAGCGCGTTGATGCTGTCTGCCGGAATATGCCGGCTCTCGGAAATCCCTTTTACGATGGTGCCCCACGAGGAATCGAGGTATTTTTTTACCTGTTCGCGGTTGGCTTCGCTCATGTGGTCTGAAATAAAGGGTTCGACGGCGGATTTGAATTTTCCCACTTTGACCACCTCGGGCTGGATGCCCAGTTTGGATAAGGTTTCTTTGTAAAAGGATATGCTGCTGCTCATTCCGGTCAGCAGTAACGGTGTTTCCGGATTTACGTAGATTTCATCTGCCGCCGTGGCCAGGTAATAGCTTTTTTGGGAGTAGCCCAGATTGGAATAGCTGAGGATGAATTTTCCGCTTTCCTTGAATTGCAAAAGGGCATTCCGGATTTCTTCCGTAAATGCCAGGGCTCCGAAATTGCCCTGTATGTCGGAGAGATCCAGATAAATGCCGGTGATCCGGGGATCCCGGGCTGCATTTTTAATGCTGGCCAGGATTTTGTTCATACCCAGATTTTTTTTGGGAGTGAAGGTGAACAGGTCGATGTTGTCCAGTGGATTATCCGAAACACGGTCGACAATTTCCCCTTCGAATTTCAACGTTAAAATGCTATTATCTTTTACGCTGACTGTTTTTTGCGATAAACTTCCGATTACTCCGATAATGAAGATGAAAGCAAAGAACATAATAATATTAACTATCACAATTCCGGTAATAGTGGCAAGAGTGTACTTCAGAAAGTTTTTCATATCAATGATTTCAAATCAAACAACTTTTACAAAAGTAACCATATAATTTGTTCGAGCCAATATCTGCGAATAGTTATTTTTATTTTGGTGAGTTTTTGTATCTTTGAACATATTTCGGAAAAATAATCCGGAGCCGGGATGAAAATTCCGGTGAGGATGGAAACGCTGTAACTGAATATACTATGAGCAGATTTGTAATAACCGGTGGGCGGCGCCTGAAAGGTGAGCTGAACCCTCAGGGAGCCAAAAACGAAGCTTTGCAGGTGATTTGTGCCTGTTTGTTGACTAAAGAAGAAGTAACTATCGCTAACGTTCCGGAGATATTGGATGTATTGAAGCTGATCGAATTGCTGGAAGGTATGGGGGTGAAGGTGCAGCATCCGGCCCATGGGGTGTTTGTTTTTCAGGCTTCAAATATCGATTTCGGTTATTTTGAAACAGAAGATTTTTATGCGAAAGCGGTTAGTCTTCGGGGATCCATTATGATATTAGGACCTTTGCTTGCCGTTTACGGGTGCGGGATTATTCCGAAGCCCGGAGGGGATAAAATCGGAAGACGGCGCCTCGACACTCACTTCCTGGGGTTTGAAAAACTGGGAGCTACCTTCGATTACAATAGTTCGGAGGGGTATTTCCGGGCATCGGCGGACAAGTTGAAAGGTTGTTATATGTTGCTGGATGAAGCTTCGGTTACCGGGACGGCGAATATCATCATGGCTGCCGTGTTGGCCGAGGGGGTGACCACCATTTATAATGCCGCTTGCGAACCTTACATTCAGCAGCTGTGTCTTATGCTTAATGCTATGGGAGCACATATTTCAGGTATTGCTTCCAATTTGCTGACCATCGAGGGAGTAAAGGAACTGAAAGGTTGTCATCACCGTTGTTTGCCGGATATGATCGAGGTGGGGAGTTATATTGGGCTGGCGGCCATGACTCGGTCTGAGATTACGGTCAAAAATGTCAATTTGCGGCAGCTGGGTATTATTCCGGATGCTTTCCGGCGGCTGGGAATCAGGGTGGAAGAAAAGGGTGACGATTTGTATATTCCCCGGCAGGAACACTATATGATAGAGGATTTTATCGACGGTTCGATACTGACTGTCGCTGATGCTCCCTGGCCGGGATTGACGCCTGACTTGCTGAGTGTTTTTTTGGTTGTGGCGACGCAAGCGAAAGGAAGCGTGCTGATTCATCAGAAAATGTTTGAGAGCCGTCTGTTTTTTGTGGACAAGCTGATCGACATGGGGGCCAAGATTATCCTTTGCGATCCTCACCGGGCCACTGTGATCGGACAAAACCACGAGTCTCAGCTCCGGGCGACCAAGATGACCTCTCCGGATATCCGTGCTGGAATCGCTTTGCTTATCGCTGCTTTATCGGCTCAGGGTACCAGTTCTATCCATAACATCGACCAGATTGACCGGGGGTATGAACACATCGATGAGAAACTGAATGCCATAGGAGCCGAAATCAAACGGTTTATGTAGGGAGAACTGTTTCCCGGTCAGGAGAATGGCCGGGGAACGGGTGCTCAATAATGCTCTTCCTGAATTTTGCGTACGGCAGAGGTGTCCGGACATGCCGCGAGGAGTTGGGTTATGGTTTTTTTCAGGGCGGGGTGCGTAAAATCAGGCATGACTTCGGCCAGTGGCACCAGCACGAAATTGCGTTCGCTCAGACGAGGATGGGGGATTTGCAGTCCGGGAGTTTCTATGATCAGGGAATCGTAGAATAGCAGGTCGATATCTATGGGACGGGAGGTATAGCGGGGACCGCCCGGGGTGCGGATGCGCCCGAGCCGGGCTTCCGTCTGCAGGCAAGTGTGAAGGAATTCTGCAGGAGACAGGGAGGTTTCGAACAACACGATCTGGTTCAGAAAATTTTCATCACTTTCGAATCCCCAGGGAGCGGTTTCGTAAAGTGATGACTTACCGGTGACCGAACCTGCTTCGGCTGCTAAAACGGATACCGCTTGCCGGATGATGTGGTATTTGTCTCCCTGATTACTACCTAAAATGGTAACTGCTTGCATATAAAGAACGAAGAGAAAAGATTCAGCTTATTTTGTGCTTTCAGATTCAGCATAATCCTTTATCGTAAGCCGGATGTATACGTGGAATCTGAAAGCATGAACGGAATGTCGTTTTATGGTTTTTTGTAATAAGGCCGGTTGTTGTTATTGTTGTTTTTTTTCTGGAAGTTCTTATTGTTATTCATGGGTTTATTGGAGCTGGGTTTGCTTTTTTTCTGCAATAAATCCTTGGGGTTGGAAAGGGTCATGCCTTCCGGCAGGATCAGCGTACTTCCGTAGAGGGTATTGATGTCGTTATAAATTTGCTCGTCTTCGACACTATCTTTGTTCCAGGTTAAGAAAGATTTTTTCATGTGGTTGGCGGTCAGTACGATCAACGCCTTTTTTTGCTCCGGGTCATTCTGATTGCGGATTTCCTCGATGAGTTTTTCTACTAACTTACCATAATGCCTGAATTTGATATGATTGGATCCATAAGGCAGTCTTGCCGGTTTTTCCTGTAGCTTTTCGATCGAAGGAAGCGGGTAAGGAGTATCGATGTCTAACCTGAATTCGGACATGATAGCCAGATGATCCCATAGTTTATGGCGGAAATCCGGAACATCCCGCAAGTGGGGGTATAGGTTTCCCATGACGTCTATAACGGTTTTGGCGGCCCTGGTTCTCTCTTCGCGGTTTTCGATGGTTAAAAGATAATCTACCATTTTTTGGATATTCCGTCCGTATTCGGGAAGTAATAGTTTCTTTTTCTGGGTATTATATTGGTATTCCTCCATATAAAAATATGTATTTCGTCTTAAATGTTAAAATTTTCGCAATGCAGATGTCAGTTGATTATGATAATAGTAGCCTCAGATAACAGAATCATCACAAGAAAGTATGAATAATGATTTTCCGATAGACTTTTAATTATGCTGCAAATATACGTTTTTTGGATAGTCAAGTGGTTATGTTTCGTCAGGTTGAATGAATAATTTTGCAAATTTTAACAAAAGAGTCCGGTTTCCGCCTTCCGCAAAGATTACTTTAGCCTTTTTTTGTACCCCTAATCCTTCCAGATGGACCACTTTGCCGACTCCGAAGGTGGAATGATATATGATCATACCCGGTACGACTTGATTGGAGTCTATAGGAATGAGTTTTGACGGATCGAGGGCGGGTAGGTTGGCCGGAACAGTTGTATTCAGGCTGATGGCCGGTTTTTTGAAATGAGTGGAGCTTGCTGCCGGAGATGTTCTGAGTTTAAATCCGGACGGTTCCGCCCGCAAAGGAATGTAGCCGTCCAGCAATTCCTGGTCTATTTCTCCGATAAAGCGGGAAGGTTGTGAAGAGACGACCTGTCCGTTTTTGTATCGGGTGGAGGCATAGGAAACATAAGCTCTTTTTTCAGCCCGGGTCAGGGCTACATAAAATAAACGTCTTTCTTCTTCCAAGGCTGCCGGAGATGTGGTGCATTGCTGGGCTGGAAAAAGATCTTCTTCGAGACCGGTGATGAAAACATTGGTAAACTCCAAGCCTTTAGAAGAATGGATGGTCATCAATGTCACTTTGTTTTGATCGTTGTCTTTTTCTTCGTCCTGGTCTGTGAGTAGTGCGACTCCTTCCAGAAAGGCGGGTAGTTTGTCGTCTTTGCCTTCTTTGTATGCGGTTTCGCAGAAGTCTTTAATACCGTTGAGTAGTTCCTGAATATTTTCTTTCCGGGAAATCCCTTCCGGGGTTTCATCATTGGAAAGATCATCGATGATGCCTGAAGAACGGGCAATGATCACGGCGGCATCGTAAGCATTTTCTTCGGTAATCCGTTTTTTGAAACCTTCGATCAAAATTCCGAATCTTTGCAATTTGGTGATTGTGCCTGCTTGAAAAGAACCGGTCACTTTGTTCAGGTTACAGAGGACGGTCCAGAGACTGACGTGGTATTGGGAAGCTATTTCACGTATTTTTTCGATGGTTGTCTCACCGATTCCGCGTCGCGGATAGTTGATGATCCGTTTAAATGCTTCTTCGTCGTTTGGGTTGACAGTCAACCGGAAATAAGCTAACAAGTCTTTGATTTCCTTGCGTTGATAGAAAGATTGTCCTCCGTATATCTTGTAAGGGATGTTTCTTTTTCTCAATGCTTCTTCCATAATACGCGATTGGGCATTGGTGCGGTAAAGGATGGCGAAGTCACTGTAATCCTGTTGCTGATAACTTGCCAGCCGGAATATTTCATTGGTGACCTGGAAGCCTTCTTCTTTATCGGACAGGGCCCGCAGGACTTTTATTTTTTCTCCTTCTTCATTTGCCGAAAATGTCCGCTTGGGGATCTGTGCTTTGTTTTTGCTGATGACACTGTTGGCCGCATCCACTATTGTGACAGTGGAACGGTAATTCTGTTCCAGTTTAAACAGTTTGTAATCCGGATAGTCGTTTTTGAAGTTTAAAATGTTTTCAATCCGGGCTCCCCTGAACGAATAGATACTCTGGGCGTCATCACCTACCACGCAAATATTACGGTGCTTTTCGGATAGTTTTCTGATGATCAGGTATTGGGAATAGTTGGTGTCCTGGTACTCGTCAACCAGGATGTAGCTGAATTTTTGCTGGTATTTGGCCAGAATATCGGGATGATCGCGAAACAAAATATTGGTTTGCAGCAATAAATCGTCGAAATCCATGGTGTCGCTTTGTTTGCAGCGTTGTTCGTAGATTTTGTAGATTTCTCCCAGTAAAGGCCGCTTGGTTGCTGTGTCTTCTGACAATATCCGGGACGATTGGGTGTAGCTTTGTGCGACGACCAAATTGTTTTTGGCCATGGAAATCCGGCTGAGTACGGCGCTGGACTTATAGATTTTATCGTCGAGCTTCAGATCCTTGATGATGGCTTTGACTAGGTTGCGGGAGTCCTGTGCGTCATATATCGTATAGCTGGATGTATATCCGAGTTTTTCCGCTTCAATGCGGAGGATTTTGGAAAAGATAGAGTGAAAGGTTCCCATCCAGAGATTGGCGGCCACTTCGGAGCCTACTAATTCTGCAATCCGCTTTTGCATTTCCCGGGCAGCTTTGTTGGTAAAAGTCAGCGCCAGGATTTTGTAAGCCGGTATTCCCTGGCTTAATAATTGGGCTATCCGGTAAGTTAATACGCGGGTTTTGCCGGAACCCGCTCCGGCAATGACTAAAGAGGGACCTTCGGTATTTAAAACGGCAGCTTGCTGGCTGCTGTTCAGTTCGTTAATAAAATTCACGTTTTTAGCTTTGATATATGTTTCGGATCACAAAATTAAAAATTAATCCCTAAGAGAACAAACTTAAGATTATTCCGCAATATCGCCATGGCCCGTTTGAAATGCGTCTTCACAGTGGTTTCTGCGATATCCATCTGTGCTGCGATTTCTTTGATTTTTTTCTTTTCGACAATATGGAGTAATACGACTTCCTTTTGTTTTTCAGGCAAGGTGTCCAGAACCGCCTTTAAGCGTTCATGAATATCTTCGTCGATTTCCGGCTCTTCGATGCCGGAGAATAGCATCGCCTCGATGATTTTGTCCTGATGTTTGCATTGAATGTCCAGGTCCCGCAGGTAATTCAGACAATTATTCCGGATGATGCCGAGCAGGTAATTGAATACCGGTTGTTTGTCATCGTACTTTTCCGGATGGGACCACAGGGAGAGAAAAGCATCCTGTACGACATCTTCCGCTTGTTTCCAATCGTAGAGATAGCGCATGGCGTAACGTTGCAGAGTCAGAAACGAAATTTTATACAATTCATGAAAAGCATTCAGGTCTCTTTGCTTAATCCGAGACCCGAGTTTGTCTTCCCCTATGAATTTATTGATTCTTGCCATGATATTTACTGCAAAGATAATTTTTTTCTGCCATACGGTGTCCTCCATTTCGGGATTCCATGTTAATTAGTAGAAAGAAAGCATGATTTATGGAAGAAAATCCGATCAGTTGGAAAATATTGTTAAAAAGCGTCCGCCGGACCTTATCTGCTGAAGAAGAAGCTGTTTTTCAAGAATGGTTGTCCCGGGATATACGGCATAAAACCTATTATGAAAACATGTATCGGGTGTGGTCGTCGGATGATACGACGTATGATTTGCATACCGATGTGACTGAAATGATTGTCCGTTTCGATGATTATGTCCGGCAGGAGCGGAAAACGAGACGCCGGAAGATCGGAAGGATGGTATATCGTTCGGTGGCTTGTCTGTTGCTGTTGCTGAGTGTGGGCAGAGGAATCCTGTGGTTGCAGAGAGATGACCGGGGATCGGAAAACGGAGACCGGACTGCCGGAGTTATTTTCCCGGGCGAAAGGAAAGCCCTGATTCTGTTGTCGAACGGTGAAACAGTGGATATCGGTTCGTTGCCCGATTCTTTACCTTATCGGACCGACGGATTTACGGTGAAAAAAGATTCCGGCATAATCAGCTATACGGAGCGGCAGCTGTCCCGGACAGATTATCACACGATTGTCATACCGAGGGGAGGGGAATATCAGGTGAAGCTGAGCGACGGCACAAGGGTCTGGCTGAATTCGGATTCGTGGTTGAAAATTCCGGTGTCCTTTGCGGAAAACGAAAGAAGGGTCTTTTTGTCGGGAGAGGCATATTTCGATGTGGTGAAAAATGACCGTCAGCCTTTTGTTGTCGAAACGGATTTGGGGAATATCAAAGTTTACGGAACGGAATTTAATGTAAAGCGTTACTCCGGTGAGGGACAATTGAAGGCGACTTTGGTGAAAGGCGTCATCGGATTCAGCAACGAGGATATCGCAGAGCTGAAACTTCAGCCCGGCCACCGGTTGAGCCTCTTCGAAGGGAAGCGTGTACCTGTTGTGGAAAAAGTGAAAATATACAATGAAATAGCCTGGAAGAATCAGCGTTTTTGTTTCGAAAACAGAACCCTGGAATCGATCGCCCGGGATATGGAAAGGTGGTATAACGTGGAGATCGTCTTTGAAGATCCGCTCCTGAAGCAGTTGCAATTTTCAGGTTCATTGAGCCGCTATGGCGAGATAGAAACCCTGCTGCGTTTTTTTGAAGAAAGTGCGGATATTGCATTTGCGGTCGACGGCCATACCATTACGGTGAAAAGGAAATAAAAAATAGAGAATG
>CAZMAE010000206.1:0-4838 GCA_964564205.1 uncultured Odoribacter sp.
CCCGAAATCGCTTTACCGCGCCGGTTTTGGCACCACCTTTTGCCGGTGCAAAAGGTGGTAAAGGTAAAAACGGATTGCTGGCAAAATCCGGTGGGGAAATAAAAAATAACGTATCGTAAACAGTTGTGTATAGGGAATAAAGTGGTGCTGTCGTATGCGGTCTAACAGACCGCGCGGGCCGCAGCCTCCCGGCGGCGGAGGCCCGCTCACATTCGTTCGCGGCACTCCGCAGGCTGCGACCCGCAAGACCTGTCGGGTGGGTTTATCGCCCCACACAGGCTTTTGCAGGTGATCCCGTTTTTTCGTTTGGGCTGGACGGCACAGTTAAGTAACGTGAGTTCGGCGAAAATAATCAAAAGAGGCCTAACCTGTTGACTGAATTAAACTGATAAATATTTATAATGGAAAAAAATGGGTTAAGAATTGAATTATTTATCGTATCTTTGTGAGCGATAGACCTCAATTTAAGGCTGCCGCTGAAATATTGGGCTATATTTATTATGAAGGAACTGCATAAAAGAATCGATACTTGGAAGAATCTTTTGCTGGACTTCGGCAAGAGTAATCGCCTTATTAATTTCAGAGGGAAGCGCTCCAATGAGCGAATCACTGCACCTTCGTATAACAAACTGTTTGACCTTATCGCTGTACGCGAGAGGGAAATCCGGTTCCTATATGCAAGAAAAAACCGTATGGATGACGAGGGCGAGGAGACAGGCAATGAAGTCATCAAGGCGATGCCGAGACCTCTAACCCGATTGGCGACCTGCAAAAGAGACTGAAAGCCCTTCGATCAAAGCGAACTCTTCCATCAAGGAGCAAGGTATCAATATAATAAAAAAATGGCAAGTATCAAACAACAAATACTCTCCGGAACATTTTACACAGCGGTAGCCAGATACTCCGGCATCCTCATTTCGTTAGGAGTCACCGCCATTCTTGCCCGCCTGTTATCGCCCGATGAATTCGGAATAGTAGCGGTTGCAATGGTCATTATCAATTTTTTCAACATTTTTACCGACATAGGTTTCTCCGCTGCCATTATCCAGAACAAAGAACTGACCTCCGATGATTTGAGCAACATTTATTCATTTACCGTATGGTTGGGCATCTTTTTGGGAGGACTCTTTTTCTTGTCATCAGGAAGTATAGCAAAGTATTACCAAAATGACCAACTTATTACACTTTGCCGATTACTATCCGTCAACCTGTTCTTCTCTTCTGCTACACTTGTTCCCAACACCCTCTTTTATAAAGAAAAAGAGTTCAAATTCATAGCGTTCCGTTCATTCTTCATACAAACTGTCACCGGACTGCTGGCGATAGGTGCCGCATTGGCAGGAGCAGGACTGCATACGTTGGTCATACAACCCATATTGTCAAATCTGCTGGTTTATTGGATTTCACTCCGAAAACACCCGCAAAAACTGCGCTTTACTTTCGGCATTAAAAGCATAAGAAAAATATGGAGTTACTCACTCTACCAGTTTCTGTTTAATATGGTCACCTACTTCAGTAGTAATCTGGACAAACTGCTGATAGGTAAACATATGGGAATTAACATGTTGGGGTATTACGAAAAATCCTACAGGTTAATACAACTGCCCTTGCAGAACATCACCTTTGTCATTACTCCTGTAATGCATCCTTTTCTGAGTGACTATCAGAATGATCTGAAGCGACTGGGGCATATTCACGAACACTTTGTACGTCTTTTGGCTTTTATCGGTATCCCACTCAGCACCTTGTTATTTCTTTGTGCAGACGAACTAATTCTCTTTTTTTTCGGTCCCCAATGGACTTCTTCCATTCCCGTATTCAAAATTTTATCACTAACTGTTGGCATCCAAATCATACTATCCTCTTCCGGCTCCTTTTACCAAGCCGGCAACAGCACACGTGGGATGTTCATTTGCGGTCTCTTCACCTCTTTTACCGGCGTTATCGGCATCCTTACAGGTATTTTCTATTTCCATTCACTCGAAGCAACCGCTTGGTGCATCTGTATTGCTGTCTCTCTAAACTTCATACAGTGTTACCTGCAATTATACCGTTATACGCTGCGTCGGAGAATGATACGGTTCTACCGTTGTCTGCTCTCCCCACTCTTAGCCGGGGTGTTGTCGGGAGCCGCAGTCTATTCATTGTCCTTGCTCATTCCTGATTGGAACTTGTTCTTTTCATTAGCCGCAAAGACCTTTTGCTGCGCCATAACCACCTGCGCATATATGCAATGCACCAAGGAGTATGATTTTATAGCAAAAGTTCGGACAATCTGCCGTTTATATCCACATACAGGACCAAACCGTTAGTTGATAGAGACCCAATTTAATAGTGATAAAATGGAACTGAACTGGAAAATGATTGTCCCCATAGCCCAAGCATCCTCCACGTTTCTGTCATCATCGCCGTTTACAACACAGTCCCATACCTACGTGATGCGTTGGACTGCATCTGCAATCAACCTTTACGCGGGTTGGAAATCATCCTTATAAAAGAGGGATCCACAGACAGTAGTCTGGATGTTATAGAAGAATAAGCCCGAAAGGCCCCCGCATACAATGCTATTCCCAGCCCAACCAAGGGCAGGGCGGAGCACGTAACAGCGGGCTTCTTCATGCCACCGGAGAATATATCTACTTCATGGACGATGATGACTTGCTGGAAGAAGAGGCCGTGAGGTAATGCTACGAGTTGGAAAAACAGGAACAACCTGATTTTGTGACGTTCGATGAAAACAATCAAACGATAGTCAGTTGGTTATAGCACGTACAGTCAAGATTGATCATAAGTCATTTCAGAAATATCATGAAAAACTTTGCGGAATTCATCTATCAGTACAAAAATTTTTGTAATTTTGTCTTTGGCGAGTGCGGCGATTGAATATTTAGTTCTTTGAATGCAATGTTACTATCGCCAATTATTGAATTATCAACTATTTATTTTCGTCAGGCTCACGTTTAAACAAAGAAAAGAATGGCAGATTTTTATTACAAATTCGGAAACACAGACTCACTTACGCTTTATAATGGGAACAAGGTAATCTCCGTTGAGGATGAACACAGCAGTGTTTATCTTTTGGGCTATGCCCATGTATGCGGAGAAACAGTTCGGGATTTTTTAAAGAAAATATTACAAGATTTTCACATAGGCCAAATCGCCGAAATCAAAAAACATTTGTTGGGTCAGTATCTGATTATCCTGCGCAAAAATGACACCCTATACCTGTTCTCGGATTTCCTGCAAACCAGAAATATCTATTATGACAAAGAGCGTAAAATAGCCTCTTCCTCATTCCAAACCTTGTATGGCCAATATGAAGAGAGTAAAAAGAATGATTACAAAGCGTTCGAATTCCTGTCCATGCGGCATTGCCTCTATCCTGTCTGGCTGGGTGACAGTACCCTGTCGGACCAGATCCGGCGCGTAAGGGCTTTCGAATATTTGGCCATACACCTCCAATCGGGGGAAATGACAGTAGGCAAACTGAAATTTGAAATCAACAACCGAAAAATAGATTCGCTACAGGAGTTGGTATCTTACAGTAAAAAAACACTGAGGGAAGCCATCCGACATCCGGAATACAAAGATAAGAAGATTTATACGACCATCACCGGTGGATTTGATAGCCGACTGGTGACCACCTTGGTCCACGAATACTACACCGATATCCGTCTGCGGATCTCCTCCTTGACAAATACGGAATCTCTTGATTTCAAAATTGCCTCTGAGGTAGCCCACATACTCTCTTCTCCCCTGAAGGTCTATGAGACTGACCCAGACAAGCAAACGGAAACCTATTATAGGCTAACCGAAGGATTGTCACCAAAGGAAAACAGAATCATGACCTCCCTGTACCAGTGCGAAGAACGCGGTGATGTGGAGTTCGGAGGAATGTTTGGAACGGAACTTTACACCATCTTAGGGTATGCCACCTGCGATGAACTTATACAAAACTACGTTACGAGATCCAGACAATATACGGCAGCAGATGAAGCATATTACAAACGGTTCGAATCCGCATTGCGCAAGGAGTTTGAGGATATCCGTTCCTGCTATTTGCTCCAAGTGCCGGACGAAAGGGATCTCATGCGAATATTCCAATTAATCATTACGGGACGCTTTGCTTCCCGATTTGTCGCTGCTTTGCAACTGCATGGCAATTCATACGAAGTATGCGGCACTTTCCCAATCATCGAAGCAGGACTGCGGATACCTTATAAATATTTAGGGAGCAAATGGACTCTCGGACGATATTATCTTATTCCCAAGATGCTTGTAAATCAAATGAATAAAAAGGTGTCTTTGGCGGAGACCTGCCACTTCTGTCCGATGGCACCTTTATCGCTCTCCACGCTCACGTCTTACGTAAAGGGGAAATTTGAACAAAACCGATACTACCATAAACGATTACAAACGAATTGTCCCCCCAAAGAACTAACTTTGCGGACAGCACACTTCTCATATTCTTCCGATGACTGGTTCGAAGGATTCATGCAAACGTATTATGACACTTCTTCCTCTCCTAAGAAGCAGGAAACAGGACTCCTTAATAATTGTCAGGATATCGACTAATTCTCTGCATCGGGATATTCTATGAATTAACTATTTAACGTGAGTTTGACGAAAATAACCAAAAGATAGTCAGTTGGCTATAGCAGCGCAGTCAAGATTGGGCGCATGGTAAAAAACTGTATTTAAGCATTATATGGTTAGTTAGCCTCATCTCATTAACCAGAAATAGTTACTGACCCCTTATTGGTCAAAAGTGGAGCTGTCGTAGGCGGTCTGACAGACCGCTTGCCCCCATAGCCGCCGCCCCCTGGGGACAAGGAAAT
>CAZMAE010000207.1:0-8298 GCA_964564205.1 uncultured Odoribacter sp.
GGATACGGCAACGTGGACAAACGCTTGTCTGCCAGTGCGACGACAACGGTAAAAATGGAGGATATCCGTATCCCGAACGTATCTTCTGTTGACGGGATGTTACAAGGGCGGGTTCCCGGATTGATGGTTATGACCAATTCCGGTAGTCCGAATGCCACTCCTCGCATGAGAATCCGAGGTTCTTCAACCATACACGGAAATGCTTCTCCTATTTGGGTCATTGACGGCATTATCCAGGAAGATCCGGTTGAATTGTCTAATGATGAGATCAACAATGTCATCTCTGGTACGGATGCGGTTATGCGTGGTCAATTGAACGATAACGCCAGTTATAGTTTGCTGGGGAACGCCATTTCCGGTTTGAACCCGAATGACATTGAAACAATGACCTTTTTAAAGGATGCTTCCGCTACGGCCATTTATGGAACCCGGGCGGCCAACGGGGTGATTGTCATTACTACTAAAAAGGGGAAAGTCGGCAAACCCTCGGTGAACTTTTCTTCTTCTTTCGGTTTTACGGCTCGCCCGAGATACGAGGACTACAAACTGATGAACTCCAAAGAACGTGTCGGCGTGTCGAGAGAAGTGGCGGAAAGCGGGGCTTTGTATCAAGTGATGCCTTATTCTACGGGGTATGAAGGAGCCTTGTTTGATTATTATGACGGTAAAATCACCAAAGACCAGTTTGATGCGAAAGTGGTTTCTTTGGAAACCATGAATACGGACTGGTTCAAAATCCTTTTCCGGAATGCTTTCAACCAGGATTATGCCCTGAGCGTATCAGGAGGAACGGAAAATACCCGTTACTATTTCTCCATCGGTTTTAATGACAACAAAGGAAGTACGAAGGGGGATGAATTGCGGCGCTACAATGCGAGTATGAAACTGAATACAAAAATCGGTAAATTTGTGGATGTCGATGGAAAATTAAGTTTCTCGGATAGAAAGTCAGACGGTTTTTATATGGTAAATCCGTTGGATTATGCGTTGAAAGCTTCACGGGCAATCGGTAAAGACGAATTTTATACGACCCGGACTTCAACCGTTGCCGGGTTGTCTGCCAATTTCCCGTTGACTTACAATATTTTGAACGAAATTGCTCACACCAGTAATGAGGCAAAAGTCCGTCAGATGGATGCCAGTGTGGGAATCAATACCAGAATACTGCCGGGATTGTCTTTAAATACACTCTTCGGCGTAGGCTACTCCAACACCTTGAATCAGAAATGGGCGGACGAGCGTTCCTATTACATTGCGGAACGTCGGGGATACGATTATGGAAGTGTGGCTCCGAACAGCGCGGAAGAAAAAGCCTCCCGTTTGCCCAAAGGAGGAATATTGTTGTATGATAACCAAAACAATATCAGCTATACGGCGCGAATCTCTGCCAGTTACAATAAAGTGCTGACGGAAAACCACGTCATCAATGCCATGGCAGGTTACGAAGTGCGTTCCATCAAGTACGACGGTTTCAAAACCACGGAATGGGGTTGGTTCCCGGATAGAGGATTGGGCATCAGCTATGAGTATGACACGGGAACTTCTCATACTACCGCTATGTCAGGTAATTCTTCATTGGAAAAACACACCGTAAATATGATTAATACGTTATCTAATACGATATCGGGCTATGCGACATTGGTTTATGCCTACAAAAACCGTTATGTATTGAACGCCAATATCCGTATGGATGCTTCCAACCGTTTTGGACAGTACACCAACAACAAGGCTTTGCCGGTGTGGAGTGTGGCAGGACGATGGAATGTGGCCGACGAACCTTGGTTCCGTCGTTTGGGAGAATTGGCGGAATTGAGCTTGCGCGCCTCCTACGGCTGGCAAGGAAACGTGCCTACTTCCGTTGGGCCTAATTTGGTTGCTAAATACCCCTCTGTTGTGCTTAATCGCTGGTCTGGAGAATATCAGTTGAACATCAGTCGATTGCCTTATCCGAACCTGCGCTGGGAGAAAACGAATACGATTAATATGGGTGTGGATTTTTCTTTCTTGAAAGGACGCATCAGTGGAACGGTAGATTATTATATAAAACAGGGAAAGGATGTTATCTTCAATCTGGATGTACCGGCAGAATTCGGTGTGGCGAAAACATACAAGAACGGTGCGGATATCAAGAACACCGGATTTGAGTTGGCCGTGACCTTTATACCTGTTCAGACGAAAGACTTTACCTGGACAATCACGCCTGTTTATTCCAAAAACAAGAATAATGTAGAGAATACCGGCAAAAGCGAATACACCTATATGGATTATCTGGCAGGCAATGCTTTCGAGGACGGGAAGCCGGTAAATGCCATTTATTCCTGGCAATTTACGGGTCTGGATCCCGAGTATGGTTATGCGACCTTTAATCATACGTCACGGGTGCAGGATGAGGTAGTCAAAATGGATGACCCGAAAGAATACCTGGTATATTCCGGTCAGAAAGACCCGAAAGTCAGTGGTGGTTTTACTACGAGCCTGCGATACAGGAACTTAACTTTGAATGCCAATTTTGCTTATAGCCTGGGAAATGTGAAACGGTTGAACTTCCTGTATGACGGAACATTCATGATGCCTGCTCCCCAGGACAACTTGCATTCCGATTTGTTGAACCGCTGGAAACAGCCGGGAGATGAACAAAGAACCAATATTCCGGGGCTTGCGCTTGATGACAAGAGTGAATACAATTTGTATGTTCCGATTCCGTCGACCGTGTCTTTGAATTCTTATAATATGTATAATTACTCCGATATCCGGGTGGTGAAAGGTGATTTCCTGAGGTGTCGCAATCTCTCACTTTCCTACGTGTTTCCTGCGAAGTTCGTACAGAATTTGGGATTGACTGCGGCATCCTGTGTATTTAACGTAACCAATCCGTTGACAATTTGCAGTAGCAAATTCCGCGGCCAAGATCCGGAGCAGGAAGGTTCAGGAGGTACGGCATTGCCGATTATAAAGACCTATACCTTTTCGCTGAACATTAATTTCTAATCTTTTAAACGAGTAAAATATGATTTCAAAATCAAATATAATCGCTTGGTTTATACTCGTTTTTACGAGTGTGTCATGCGGGGATTTCCTGAAAGAGGTTTCTCAGGATGAGTTTGAACCTTCAACGACATCGGCTTTTTCCGAATTGTTGAATGGAGAGGCATATAGCTATCTAGGATTGGATGCGTTGACTTGGTATATGGATGACGACGTAGACGGAACAGAGTCCTATACGCCTACGGAAGGACAATTGGCGTACAAAGATGTCTTCACGTGGCAATATTACATGGATCAGTCATTGAAAAATGCAAATGCTCAGGACCAACAGACCTATGAAACGTTCTATACCAAGATTATGGCGTGCAACGTGATTATAGACAACGCCGAATCTTCTGTAGGTTCGGAATCGGAGATTGCAAACCTTTTGGGACAAGCATTGACTTTGCGGGCGTACTACTATTTTTATCTGGTCAATATTTTTGCTACTCCATACAACGACAAGCGTTCGGCTCCCGACCAACGTTTGGGTGTTTCGCTTGTGTTGAAATCCGAGGTGTTGGACGAAGGCTATGCCCGCAGTTCCGTGGCACAGGTGTACGAACAAATCACGGAAGACATTGAAAGGGCCATTGTCCTTCTGGAAAAAGATAAAATAGACAACGGACGTTTTCGGGTGAATCATATTGCTGCTCATCTGATTGCTTCCCGGATTTATTTGTATATGGAAAAATGGGATCAGGTGATTGAGCATGCGACCAAAGCCATCGCCGGAGCGCCGCAGTTGGTTTATTTGCCGGATTATGCGTATAGTATGCCATTTAGACCTGAGAATTCAAACAATCCGGTTGTTTCCTCCCTTTTCCCGGAAACCATTTTTGTGTATGGTAGTATGCCTTCAACAATGAGATTTGCCGGTACGCCGATTTGTTTGTCAGCAGATTTGGTCGATTGCTATACGGATAACGGAGATTGTCGAAATGGGAAATATTTTACTTTGACGCCTGTTTATTTAAAATATCCCTATATGGAATTAAAGCATGGTACGGCTGAACGAGGCTATGTGTGGCGTACTGCCGAATTGTATCTGAACCGGGCGGAAGCATATATGCAAAAATACAAGGCGGGCGAATCTGCTGCGGGACAGTTGGCGATAGACGATTTGAACGAATTGCGGAGAAATCGGATTACCGGTTACACGGATGAGCAATTGAACACGGCAGAGGATCTGGAATCGCTTTGCAGGTTGGAACGCCGAAGAGAATTGTTTCTTGAGGGCCATCGTTGGTTTGATTTGCGGCGTTACGGAATGCCTCGGATTGAACATCGGTGGATTGATGAGCAGGGAACGACTACGACCTATGTGTTGGAGGAAAAAGATCCGGGCTACACCGTGCCGATTCCGCAGGCAGTCTTGGACAGGAACAATAAGCTGGTACAAAATGAACTGGCTCCGGATAGAATAGGATTTTAATGGATAAAAACGAAAGAGATGAAAAATAGATTATTATTGTTACTGTTGATGGCGGGTATCTTGGCAGCTTGTGAAGAGGACAAGTTGACCCCGTCAGATCCCCAGGAATTTTATGAATTTCCGCAGGGAAATGCCGATTATGACCAAGAGTTCGTGGCTTTCTACAAGAAGTACAACACGCAATTCCTCTATAAATACAGGGAAGCTGATTTCCGTTGGAACGTGACGGACTATATTCCGTTCTATTCCGTTGTGGCGGACGAGGCATATGTGGGAAAGGCTTACCGTCTGATAAAAGAAAAATGCCTGGATGCGTGGGGAGAAACCTTCTGCAAGGAGATGTTGCCGTTGCGGATTTTGTTGGCTTCTGAAGTGTATAGTTGGGAGTCTAAGTTTGAATATGTATATGACTCGGAATCAGATGAGTGGGTTACGGTAAAATACAATGACACGACTTGGCATGCCGCAACGTATGGTTTGAATCACGTTACCTTTGGCTATACGAGTGACAAACTGGACAACCTGACTCCGGAAGAGCAACTCAACATGGTGGGAGAACTGAATAAATCTTTTATCGGTTATGCCGCTTCCCGGGGTAAAATCAAGGTTCCTGAGAAATTTATAGAGTTGCATAACAAATACAGAAATAATCAGTGGGATATATGGAGTGCACAAGATTGCGGTTTTCTGGAATACAGCAAGACTATTGATGTCGCTTACGACTTCGGGCTTTATGTGAAATACTTGACCACGATGAGTGAGGAAGCGTTCCAAACGTGGATCTCGGGTATTGGTACGGGGTCTGTATGGGATCAGGAGGCCGGTATGTCTAAACCGACCAATGCCATTCCTCAAAAATATCAACTTGTCTTGGATTATTTCAAAACCCAATTCGGAATAGACCTTCATGCAATGGGTAATCGGGCTGCAAACCTTTAAAAGTGATAGGGATGAAAAGTAAATTCATATACATTGCCATATTGTTCTGCTCTCTTGCCCTTTCTGGATTCGGGCAAGAGGCAGCTTCCCGGTTGTCGGGTTTCACGGGCAATCCGGTGGCAGGCACTCGGTTGGATATTTTTTATGACCCGACGGGTGGACCCTTGGAGGGCAAAAACTCCTTGTCTGGCATTGTCTATATGTTTAACGACTATTGCTGGGAAGTGGCGGACGTTGATTTGACGGAAAACGAGACGATATGGACAGGCAACTTCTATGTTCCTCGCAATTGTGCTTTCGTCGCCTTCAAATTCGTTTCGGAAGATCCGAACAGCTACGGTATTTCAGACAATAACGACGACAAAGGCTATGTGTGGGTGACATTGGATCAGAACGGTCAGAAACTTCCCGGAGGAGACTTGGCCTGGGGTATTTTCCGGAAACCCAGTCTGGGAAAAGGAATCGGCGACTATTACAACAAGCAGGACATTTCTGATGAAGCGCTTGACATGTGGGTATCCAAGGAAGCGAACACTTTTCCTTACAACATGCCCAAGATGTTTGACAGCTTTATGGCTATGGTCAAACTACGGAGCGGAGCTGAATTTCTGGAAGCTGCCCGGCAATACATCGCAAAGTTCTTGTCCATGCCGGATTTGGGTGAACAGCAATACCAATGGGTGCGTGACATCTATCGCTTCCAGTTGCAGGACACGAAAAAGGCGGATTCTTTGGAACAGGTGATGCTGGTCAACTGGCCGCAGGGAGCCACGGCGCGTTTCAAGGCGTTTCAGGAAATTATGAAGGCTTCGTCGCGAGAAGAGCGGATTGCTTTGTCAGAGAAATTCTTCACCGATTTTCCGATAGCGGAATGGAAAAGACACCCCGAACAAGCCCAACAGGCATATATGTATTACAATACTTTCCGGGGATTGGGAGAATCCTTGTTTGGATCGGAGCAATACGATCGGTTTCAGGCTTGGTTCAAAGAGATGAATTTTCAGACCTTGAACGAGGTATATCGTTGGAACATCTTCCGGGCAATCAAGCTGAGAATGCTTCCTGACGAAGTCATCTATCCGATTTCTACGGCCATGATCAAAGAAATGGCAAAAAAACACAGGGACCTGTCCTTTATGGAAGGGGTGCGCTATTCGCCGAAACAGGCACTGGCCATTGCCAAACGTCAGTTCGACGACAAGGTGATGAACCACATCCTTTTGCTCTCCCGTATGGAGAAATACGAAGAGACGCTTCCCTATTTCGATTGGCTCTCCAAAGAATCCCTTTACGGTAATTCCGAGTTGAACGAGGCTTATGTTAAGATTTTGGAACAAACCGGTAGCAAGGCGAGAATATTCTCCGTCCTGGAAGAATGCGTGAAAGCCAACGTGATTACTCCCGCCATGCTGGAACAGTTGAAACGGCTGTACACGGAAAAATACGGGAAGTCCTCCGGCTTCGAGGAATATGTACAGTCCTTGAAACCGATGGATGAACTGAATCGGATGCGGGAAGAAATCAAAGCCAACCTGACCCATGTGGCGATAGAGCCGTTTACCCTCGAAAGCATGACGGGCAAAAAGGTGAAAAGCGCCGATTGGAAAGGAAAGATTGTCGTGCTCGACTTCTGGGCTACCTGGTGTGGACCCTGCAAAATGGCATTTCCCGGCATGCAAATGGCTGTCAACCAATATGCCGATGATAAAGACGTGGAGTTTTACTTTATCGCCACGCAGGAATCCGGAGACGGATACAAACAGAAAATACAAGAGTATTTTGCCAAGAATCCTTACACTTTCCAGGTGCTGTATGACGGAAAAAACAAAAAGGGAACGGCCAACAATGCCGTATTCTCCCGTTTTGCCGCTATGCTCAACACTTCCGGCATTCCCTTGAAAGTCGTCTTGAAGGACGGCGTTATGCGCTACGTTTCTGAAGGATATTGCGGAAGCCCCAGCAAGCTGGCGGATGAAATTTCATTGATCATCGAAGTATTAAAAGCTGAAAAATAAAACCGTGATGAAAAACATCGCTTTTATAATCACTCTTCTGTTGCTAGTCGGGCAGTTGGCTGACGCCCAGAAAAAAGCCCTGCAACAAGAAGATTGCGAATTGTGGAGAACGGTTCGCGACCCTAAAATTTCCGAGGACGGCAAGTGGGTGACTTACCGCTATGCTTATTTGTACCGAGAGGGAGCATCGGATTTGTACCTCTATGATGCGGAACGCAACAAGACGACAGCCTTGAAAAATGTCACCGACTTCTTTTTCTTCAGCAACGGCAGATGGGCGAAAATCGTACAGAAAACCCTGGTCGATACCACTGGTACAACCGTGGATTCCATGTTTATGGTTCGTTTGCGGGATTGGAAAAAGATATATTGGGACAAGACGGCATTTCCCAATATAAATGCTGCTTCTGCTTTCATTGCCTATACGGAGCCGATGGGGGAGAACGGCAAAAACCTCAATCGTTTGGTGCTGTGGAACGTGGAAACCGGCGAGCAAAACCGGATAGAGCGTGTTGGCACCTACACCTTGTTTAACGACAGACACTCGGTTATCTACGAATACAAGGGCGAGGACGCTACCAGCTTGCGTGTGCAGAATTTGAAAGGCAAACCGCTGGAAATTTTCCGAATGGAAAAAGGCATCTTCGGCAGTTGCTGGTTCGACGAGAAGAAGCAGGTCGGCACCTTTACCGTGGCTTCCGACTCTTCCCGGCAATACAATCCCGATTTGCTTTATGCTTTCACCCTTTCGCCTCTTTCTTGTCGGTTGGTGGTGAATTTTGAAGAGGTGGCAGGCATTCCAGAGGGGCTGAAAATAAGTCGTCGTCCTTATCCGTTAATCAATGGGGGACGGGACATCATGGTAGAAATTGAGCCGCAGGAAAT
>CAZMAE010000208.1:0-2272 GCA_964564205.1 uncultured Odoribacter sp.
TAGACGCGGGCTTGCACGCCGGTATTCAAATAGGCCACTTCAAGGCCGGTCGTTTGGTTTACTGTGGAATAGTCGAAAATGTTGAAGCTTTTTTCCTCTTCCTTTTCGCCTTGGAAAATATCCTTTTCCATACATCCGCTCAATGTAGCAAGGGCGAATGCCATTCCTGTAAGGATAATCACTTTTGCTTTCATATGGAATTCTGTTTGGTTAATTTCAATAGATTGGACAAAAGTATGATATAAGAATGAAATATGCAAGTGTTTGGATGATAATTTTTTTATGATAATGAAACAGAGTTGATTCGGGGCCTTCCTCCTGCATTGGGGCGGCTGCAAACTTGTGTCGGATCGGGTTTGAACTTTTTTTGAGGTTTTACGTTAAAGAAGACAAACGAACGGTTCCCCGGCAGAGAGACCCGGTCCTGGGAATTTGCTTGTCACGAGTAAGGGGGCCGGAAAAATACATTTAACAGGTAACGAAGATGAGGGATTTATTATTGAAATTGGTCGCTTCGGACCATCGGCACCTGGACGGGACATTGCTTTTTCTGCGTTTATTTGTCGGGTGCCTGATGCTGACCCACGGTTGGGCGAAATTGTCCTCGTTCGGGGATTTGTCGGAGACTTTTCCGGACCCTCTGGGTGTGGGCAGTACTTTTTCCTTGATTCTCATCTTGCTGGCTGAGGTGGGCTGTTCGCTGTTCCTGATTTTCGGCCTGATGACCCGTTTGGCGGTATTGCCGCTGATTTTTGGCCTGATGACGGCATTTTTTGTCATTCACAGCCAAGATCCCTTTGCGGTCAGGGAGATGGCTTTGCTGTATGCGGGTATGTATGTTGTGCTTTTGTGGGCAGGGGCGGGCAAATATGCTATGGACGAAATCATCCGGCGGAATCTTACTCGCCGGACGAATCCATGATCGAAAAAGTACAATTCTCTGTAGGTGTGGATTTCGGTTTTTCTGCCCTTTGCCGTTATTCTGCGGGTAGTATCTCAATCCAATAGCCATCGGGATCGCAGATGAAATACAGTCCCATACCGGTATTTTCGTAGCATACGCAATTCATGGATTTGTGATATTCCTTGATCTTTGCGTAGTCTCCCGGGATGCGGAGGCAGAGGTGAAACTCGCTTTCTCCCAGATCATAAGGTTCCGTGCGGTCGCGCAGCCAGGTCAGTTCCAGGGTAAAATGACTCTGGCCGTCGCCCAGGTAAACCAGAATGAAAGATCCGTCTTCGGCCTCTTTGCGGCGTACTTCTTTCAGACCTAATGCCTGTTCATAAAAACGGATGCTTTTTTCCAAATCCGATACGTTGAAGTTGAAATGATCGAATTTTCCCTTGATTTCCATAGCTTTTATTTTTTAGTATAACGTGTAAGCTTTACTCTCTGAATTCTCCTCTGCCGGAATAAACCTTCCGCCTAGTTTTTCAACCCAGGGCCGGAAAGCATTTGCTTTTTCATATTCTTTTCCGAAGTGCATCGGGGCGAATTGACGGGTCCGGATGCGGTGGATGAACTGACGGGCGCCTAGGGCGTAGTCTTTTCCCAGCCGGGGATCGACCGGAAAGAGAGCCAGATCCACGTAGTCCGTGTATCGGGCCAGTGTTTCCAGTTCGTTCAGGTATGCCGTTTCCGCTTCGCTGATTTCCCGGGGTGTGGATTCTTCCCGCCAATGCCAATTATTCAGGTCGCCGGCATGGAATATCCTTTTATCCGCAACGTTTATCAGAAAAGAAATGCCGATATCCGTGGAGCCGAAGGCTTTTACTTCGAGCAAGTCGTCATGCCATTCTTCTCCTTTTTGCAGGAAAACGGCATCATGGCAGCAAGCTTTTAGCTGGTTCCGTATGTCTTCGGACATGATGTACCGGATGTCCGGCCGTGCTGTCTTCCAGTCTAGTATTTCCGGATTGAAGTGGTCGGGGTGCGAATGGGAGCATAAGATATAAAGCCGTCCCGGCCGTTGCAGGAATTTCTGATGCACATAATGGTCGGGGCTGTCCCGGTAGTAATCGAATAAAAGAGCGAAATCTTTTCCTTCGATGACAAAGCCACTGTGGTAGATGTAAATTAATTCCATATCTGGCAGTTAAAATCATGTTTTCAGAATGGTTTGTCCTTTTTCTCGTTGATACGGATAAGTCGAGAGGGGCTGCGACATTCTGACACAGTCCCTCTCTCTGGTAAATGCAAAAGTATGCTCTGAAGCTGACGGGTTAACAGTCCCATTCAGAATCATCGACGCGAAGTTCATTTTTCGTACTG